>DAIPLL010000006.1:0-25185 GCA_036769265.1 Kapaibacterium sp. (SeqCode) | reverse complement strand
ATAGATTATTTCTTTTTAACTCTTGGCGCTGCTATAATGGCTATTGGTATTGGTGCTTTTGTAGTTCGGCTAAGTAAATAATCATAGATTAATTTCTGTTTGGGAGCATTTTTCAAGAATAAATCATTTATCTCGATTGGGTTGTTCAAAGTAACATATTTTTCTGTTCTTAAACTTAAGGATAGCGGTGCAATTGCCTTCAGAGTTTCTCCAATAGGCGAAAAATAATACTCAGAAATCCATTTTGCAAGTTTTAATAGTTCATCGGTTATAAATTGTTCAGAATCAAGAAGTTCAATTGCATCTTTAATTTGGTAGTCTTTTTCTTCTAAATTATCTGAGACGTTTATTATAACACCTGTTAATGTTCTGCTTTTGAATGGTACAAGAACACGTCTGCCTATTAAGTTTTTATTATTTTCACCAATAAGCCTATACGTGAAAAGCTGCTTAATTGAGATTGGTAAAGCAACTTCGATATAGCAAAATGTGCTACCCATAAAATGAAAATATGATTAATACGTAAATTTAAAATTAAAATTAACATTTTTTTGCGATATATTGTTAATTTGTATTTGTTATAAAAGTTAAGGAGCAAATGGATGAAAATCGCAAATTTTTTCATTGTGTTTTTGTTACTTACAGTTGGAACAGTTTCTTGCGATGATAAAAAAGAAGATATTAGTCATTTATACTCAGAATCCAATATATCGGTGACAGAAGCTCAAAGAGCACAAATGGACGTCGCTAATTCTCGTCAAAATGCTATTACTCGAGCGGTTGAAAAATGTCGTCCTGCTATTGTTGGTATAAATGTAACTGAGGTTAGGCAGGTTGTTTATCGCGATCCTTTTTTCGATTTTCCATTCGCTGATGACCCATTTTTCCAACGTTTTAGAGAATTTTTCGGTGGTGGAACCCGTAAACGTGAATATAAGGTTCAAGGTTTAGGTTCTGGTTTCATCATTTCACCTGATGGTTATATATTAACAAATCATCACGTAGCAGGCAATGCCTCAAAAATAGTCGTTACAATGACAAATGGCGAAAAATATGACGCTGAAATAATCGGTTCTGATATGGTTAGCGATGTCGCGTTACTTAAAATAAACGGGAAAAACTTACCATATCTAACACTTGGCAATTCCGATAATGTTATTGTTGGTGAATGGGCTATTGCCTTCGGTAATCCTTTTGGTTTGTTTGATAAAAATGCTAAACCGACTGTTACAGTAGGTGTTGTTTCTAACACGAACGTAAGTTTTGTGCAAGAAGACAATCCATATAAGAGAGTTTATAAGAATATGATTCAAACTGATGCGGCTATTAGTTCTGGGAATTCTGGTGGACCTCTTGTAAATGCATTAGGTGAAGTAATTGGTATTAATACTGTAATATTTTCGACTGCACAAAATCGTGCAGGAGCTGGGAGTATTGGTATTGGTTTTGCTATTCCAATAAATAGAGTTAAAAGAATAGTAGATGAATTAAAAAATAAAAAATCTATAGATAGAGATTTCTATTTAGGAATGGAAATTCGTGATATAGATGAGCAAATTTCCCAATATATAAAATCAAACGTTAACGAAGGAGCAGTTGTCTTTTCTGTTGAAAGGCGTTCACCAGCGGACAAGAATGGCATTGAACCAGGAGACGTTATTCTTAAAGTAAACGACTCTCCAATTCATAGAGCCGAGGATTATTATGTAGAAATTGGTGATATGAAAGTCGGTGATAAAGTTACTTTTGAATTACTTCGTGGAGATGAAAAAATTCGAAAAACAATTAAGTTAGAGAAAAAATAGGGAAGCGGAAGTGCAAGAAGCAAATAAATCAATTTTGCGCGCTGAAAAACTTGTTAAGAAATATAAACAAAGAACTGTTGTAAAAGGTGTAGATTTAGAAATATCTCAAGGTGAAGTTGTTGGTCTTTTAGGTCCTAATGGAGCAGGGAAAACTACCTCATTTTATATGATTGTTGGAATGATTAAACCAAATGATGGTAGAGTTTATTTAGATGGAAAAGATATAACAAACAAAGCAATGTATCAACGTTCTCGGCTCGGGCTTTCGTATTTACCACAAGAAGCATCAATTTTTAGAAAATTAACTGTTGAAAATAATATAATGGCAATTCTACAATTGCAAAATCTAACCAATAAACAAAGAAAAGAACGTCTTGAGCAACTTCTTGAAAGCTTTCGTATTACACATATACGTAAAAGCAAAGGTTATATGCTATCTGGTGGTGAACGACGACGTTGTGAAATAGCTCGTGCACTGGCATCCAATCCAAAATTTATTTTGCTCGATGAACCTTTCGCTGGCATTGATCCAATTGCTGTTGAAGATATTATGAAAATTGTAAGAAAACTTAAAGACCAAAATATAGGCGTTCTTATAACAGACCATAATGTCCACGAAACTTTGTCGATTACTGATAGAGCATACATTTTGATTGATGGAAATATTTACATTTCGGGCACTGCTGAACACATTGCGCAAAATGAAGAAGTTCGCAGACTTTATTTAGGTGAAACATTTAAACTTGAACGTTATGAATAAATTAATTTTATATTCATTTATTATACTTTTTGCTTCGCATTTGATTTATGCTGAAGATGAGTTTTTATCATACAAAAGCAACACATACAGGTGGCTTCAAGAAAGAAAAAAATTCGATGAGAAAATGGTCTCAAAGCTATCTGATTTTCGACCAAAAACTCAAACATTCGTTGTTTCAAAAAAAGACATTTTCAAAATCCATTACGATACTCTTGGCAACAATGCAGTTGATTTAACAGATAAAAATAAAAACGGTGTGCCAGATTATATTGATTCCGTTGCTTTTTATGCAGACTATATCTATAATGTTATGATTAATGAAATGGGATACAAGACCCCCTTTCCAGAAGAATTCGGTGGTGGTAGCCCTCATTATGACATTTACATTCTCGATATTGGTAATGGATTACGCGGTGAAGCTTATTATGGAGAAACAAGAGCCGAATATGAGCTTTTCCCAAGAAAAATTTTCCCAAGATACACATCCTACATTATTATCGATAATAATTACTCTCCAAATGATAGAACTATTAATGATGATGGAACGAATAAATCTTACCCAACTTATCATACACACGGAATTCTTGGAATGAAAATTACCCTTGCGCATGAATTTCACCATGCTATACAATTTATTTATGGCGACCCAAATTCGAATATGTATTCCATTCACGAGATGGTAAGCGTTTTTATGGAAAATAGGCTATTCCATGAGTCAACCGACTATCTACAATATGTTAGAGCTTTATTTAAAGATTTCACTAAATATCCATTTGGTGACGGTAATGCTAACATAGGATACAGCTATGGTATATATTTTCATTTTATAAACCAATTTTTTGGCGAAACCACAATTAAAAGATTGTGGGAATTGATTGAAAATGGTTTATTCGAATTTCAAGCACTCGACTCTGCATTGAAAGAGAAAAACTCATCAATTAAAAAAAGCTGGCTCGAATTTATATCTTGGATTTATCACACTGGGAATCGAACAATTGACGGTTATTCATTTTATCAAGCTCGATTGTTCCCTGATTTCAAATTCGTTTATACCAACGAAATTTCCGCAGATAACAATATTCAGCTAAAATCGCAAGTTTTACCATTCGAAATTAGACCAATTAGGATTATACTGAAAACAAACTCACTATTCAATACTCCCGACACATTGGATTTTATTTTATCGAATACTGAAATTAATCGTGTTTTTCAACAGTTTATAACATTATCTGATATAGATCTTTATTATCCATCAAATAGTCCGAAAGCAAAAGCATTATGCAACGGTTATTATTTTGTAAATTCAAATGCTGATTTTCAAGATACCGCTTTTTGTAGAAAAGGCTATAAAACCATCGCTATAAATGATGCTTACCCATCTCCATTTAATAAAAATATTCAAACAAAGATTTATTTACCTACACCTAAGGAAATACCTTTTAATACAAATGTTTCAGTTCAAATTTTTAATACAGAAATGGAGCAAATTTTCTCTACCGAAACAACTGTCATGGTGCATAATTCCAACAGAGTTGTTGTATTAGAGCTCGATTCTGATAAATTTTCAAGTGGCATATATTTCTATAAAATTAAAAGTAATGATTATCTGAAAATTGGCAAATTTGTTGTAAAATAAATTATTAAAAATAATGAAATATAGTTTGGAAAAAGTTTTTTCGGTTGTAGTTTTTGTTGTCGTTTTTTTTATTTATCTGTTAACTGTCTCGCATAGCATTTACTTCACCGATAGCGGAGAGTTAGCGGCGGTGTCCTCGACCTTAGGTATAGCTCATCCAACGGGTTATCCGCTTTATACGATATTATCACATATTTGGTTGCAAATCCCTTTACCTTTGTCTAATATTGAAAAATTGAACATTTTATCATCAATTTTTTTATCTTTTTCGGCTGTTGTTTTTTATTTTATTCTCATAGTCGTTGCACAGTATAATTCAACCAAAATTGTAAAAAGCAAAATAATGCTTAATCTAACAGCTGTTTTTTTCGCAATTGCTTTTGCGTTTACATCAATTGTATGGGAACAGGCTACAACTAATGAAGTGTATTCATTGCATTTTCTTCTTGTTAATATATTTATATATGTTTTGCTTAATGCTTATTATAAACAAAGTTATAAACTATTTTTGTTAGCTTCATTTATTTTGGGTTTAAGTTTTGCAAACCATTTAACAACTATTTTGCTTTTACCAGCAGCAATTTTCGCATTTTTTAAAAAAATAGATAGGGGTTTTGATTTCTCGCTTAATCGTTTTAAGCAATTTATTTTTCTTCTTATTCCATTTTTCGTAGCTTTAAGTTTATATTTATATTTACCTTTGCGTGCAAGCCAACAGCCGCTTTTTAATTGGGGATATGTTTCACGGAGTTTTGATAAGTTCATATACCACGTTTCAGGAAAACAATATCAAGTTTGGATGTTTTCTGGACAGGATGCGTGGGAGAAAAACTTCAACATTTTCGTTGACTTGTTTATAGGAAATATTGGGTTATTATTATTAGTTCCATTCGCTATTAGTATTTTTCATATTTCGACACAAAAAGATAAAATTAATTGGATATTTATTACGATTTTTGCACCACTTACGCTTTTTTTTCAAGCTTTTAAAGGTAAAAGTAGCTTTTTATTTAGCCTTTTACTGATAACTTTTTTATCTTGTGTTGCTTATTCATTCAATTATTCCATTTATGATATTGATCCATATTTTTATTTGGCGTATTTTTCGATATTTTTGTTTTTAGCACTATCTGTTTTAAATTATATACAAGAAATGCCTAAATATATGTTAGTTTTGGCTTTAATAGTTCCTTTTTTTTTCATCTATAATAACTACAACGAGGTTGATAAAAGCAAAGATGAAATCGTACTTGAATATACACGATCAATTGTAGATAACTTACCACAAAATGCAATAATTATTTCAGCTCAGTGGGATTATTTTTGTTCTGCTTTTTGGTATTTGCAGCAAGTTGAAGGGTATAGGAGAGATGTTGTTCTTATTGAAAAAGAACTAATGCGTCGTACTTGGTATCCTTACCAACTTGAACGTTGGTACCCAGAAATTGTGAGTTTGAAAAGCCCTGAACTTAAATCTTTTATGCGTGATTTAGAACTATTCGAAAGCGGGAAAGAATATGATCCAATCTCTATTCAAGCCAATTATATTAACTTTTTTGTCTCCATTATCGAGAATAATATAAAATACAGAGATATTTTCATTACACCTGAAGTTTTGTATTCTGAACCGCATCTAACCCGCAATTATTTTAAAATCCCTTATGGATTTGCTATAAAACTCTCAAATATTGATGAAAATATCGATTTGAACAAAATTCAAATTAATTTTGAAAAGTTGAATAATTTATCAAAAAATAAAAAGTATTATCTTTATGAGGGACTTAGATTAGTTATTGCAAACAATTTACTTGCTATGATAAAGTATGCGGAGCACAACGGCAAAGATTTTGAAAAAGAGAAACTACTAAACTATTATCAATTATTCCAAAAAGATAATGCCAAATAAAATATTTAAAATAGATGATCTTGTAATACGAAATGGAATATTTCTTGCCCCAATGGAAGGGATAACAGACCTCCCATTTAGAATTATTTGCAGGAGATTTGGAGCCGACATCGTTTATACCGAATTTGTTGCATCTGAAGCACTTGTGCGTGATATACAAAAATCTTTTTTGAAAATTCGAGTGGTTAATGATGAACGTCCCGTTGCAGTTCAAATATTCGGAAGCGACCCAAACACTATGGCTGAAGCCGCAAAAATTGTTGAGCAAGCAGGTGCCGACATAATCGACATAAACTATGGCTGTTGGGTTAAAAAGGTTGTTAGCCATAATGCTGGTGCGGCGCTTTTAAAAGATTTGCCAAGAATGAACGCTATAACTTATGCGGTGGCTAAAGCTGTTAATATTCCAGTAACTGTTAAAACACGTCTTGGTTGGGATAAAAATAACATAGTTATCAATGAAGTTGCAAGAATGCAGCAAGATAGCGGTGCTCGTGCTATTGCAGTTCACTGCCGCACTCGTGATATGGGAATGGGTGGTAAAGCTGATTGGAGTTACATACCAGAAATTAAAAAAAATGTTGAAATACCTGTGATACTTAATGGGGATATCGACTCTTCCGAAACAGCATTAAAAGCCCTTGAAGTTGATGGTGCGGATGCAATTATGATTGGTAGAGCAGTTCTTGGAAATCCATTTATATTCAGAGATGCCAAAAAATATATTGAATCTGGCATTCTTCCATCAAAACCAAATATTGATGAGCGTTTTGATATTATGATTGAACATTTAAAGATGAACGTCGAAGATAAAGGACTCCCACGTGGATTACGAGAGTTTCGCAAGCATTTTTCTGGTTATTTAAAGGGGCTTTGCAATGCTTCACATTATCGTCAAAAACTTGTTACTCTTGATGATATAAACGAAACTCTCGATTTGCTCGAAAGTTACAGAAATTTTTTAAAAGCGAATTTAGAAGCTTATAATTAAAGCGGAAGTTTCTTCATATTAAATCCTAATGCAAAAGCTTCCATTGCCGCAATTGAAAGTTTATTTTCAAGTTTCCCAAATTTTGCAATGTAATCTCGCCGACTTCTTTCAATTATTTCCAATGCTTCATCACGCCCATAAATATGAGTAATTTCGCATCTTGATTGCTCACTTCCTGGCATATCTTTGTATGTTAAAAAGTAATGTTTTAAACGATCAATCATCGTCTTAGGGCAATCTTTTACATCCTGCCAGTTTTGATATACTTCATCACCTTTAAGAACTGCAATTAACTTATCATCTGCTTCGCCTCCATCTATCATTCGGAATCCACCAATGGGTACAGCCTTGACTAAAATATCTCCGTGTGTTATATTTTTCTCTGTGAAAACGCAAATATCAATTGGATCACCATCTCCGATAATATCATCTCTGCCAGTTTTTTCTTTGCAAAAATCAGCAACTGATTCACCACAATATGTTTGCGGGATAAATCCATATAATGCAGGAAGGACGTTCGAATACTTCTGTGGCCTATCTACTTTTAAATAGCCAGTTTGTTTATCGACTTCATATTTTACTGTATCGCTTGGTGTTGCTTCGATAAATGCTGTTACAATTTCGGGTGCATCATCACCAATATGAACACCGTGCCAAGGATGAGATTTATATCTCAGACCAACTAAATTCCAAATATCACTTACGTTTGCCATAATTATCTGAATAATTGTTAAAAATATGATTTTAAAAACGTTTACTGTTGTTTTATATTATAAATAGACGGTAATTATGTAGTAATTAGACTATGAATTTCACAGATTAAATCATTATTTAAAGCTTTTTGCATTGTAAAAATTGCAAATTTTTGCTTTTCGTTGTAATACATTGAAAAATCAATACATCGTTCAATAAAAAAGTTTTGCAATTTAATCAAAATCGTATAATCAATATTAACAAATGATATATAAAAATCATTTTCTAATGAAGGAATGCTAAATGCTGAATTTTTTAATTTAGTTGTTTCACCAAAGGATAGAATTGGTAAATTATCATTTATTACATTCTTAGATATTAGTGTTTTTTGCGAATTATCAAGAGAAGTGAAAATTAATTGACTATCTGTTTGCTCGATATACTCAATCATACCATCGTAAATCAGTTTCACACTAATTTTTGCAAGCAATTTTGCAGTTTGTGTATTGATCTTACTTATCGGCAAAGAATTAGAAATAATTTTTGGATCTGCACTGAATATACAATTAACATCAGATATTACGTAAATTGTTTTTATGCCTAAAATTGAAGCAACAAGCGTAGCAGTTAAATTCGAGCTTTCAAAGCCCATTGTAGTAATTTCATTTTTCTTGTTTTTACCGTAGAAACCTTCAATTAAATATATTTCTGGACGTAATTTTAACTCATTTAATCGTTCTGCAGTCTCTTGAAATAGGGGACATGCTGAACCAAAATTATCATCCGTTATTATATAATCAAAAGCTTTAAGATAATTTACTGGTATGTTTTCACAAAGTAGAAATCGCCTAACTATTGTCGCAGATAATATTTCGCCGATTGACAAAACTTTATCCAAAATTTTTTTATTTAATTCACGCACAATATAAATGCCTTCGACATATCTTTCAATTTGAACAAAAATATCTTTAATTTCTACCAAAACTTCAGTTTGTTTATTAAATATTTTGTTTATAATTCCGAAATGTATATTTTTTATTTGTTCAAGTTTTTCAAGTGCTGAATCATATTCCCCGTTATAAGCTAAAAAACAAGTTTCTTGAAGTGATCTTGTAGTTTTACCAATAGCCGAGATAATTAAGAAGATAGGTTTATCGAATGAATTAATTAACTCTTTTAATTTAAAATAATTATTATAATCACTCAATAAAATACCGCCTATTTTTATAATATTCATAGTATTTAATCAAAAATGTTATCAATATAAAAAATCTTATTTAAATAAAGCCCAAATGGTTGAGCTAAAGCTGAAATTTTATCTCTTGTCTGTTTAGCGAAAGCTGCTTCAATTTCATCTTTCGACTTATAACCTCTTGCATAATCAATCATAGTCCCAACAATTGAACGAACCATACCATAAACGAAGCGATTAGCTTTAATCCTGTATAAATAGTGAAATTTATCAATCTTTTCCCAGCTTGAAAACTCGACATTGCAAATATACGAATTTGTGTCAGGATTATGCTTTGAAAAAGCTGTAAAATTATGTTCGCCTAAAAATAAATCAGCTATTGCAAAAAGTTTCTCTATATTCAATTGATAGGGGATATAAGTATAGAAATTTCTTTTAAAAACTGAATACTTTAATGCAATTTTATAGACGTACTCACGAGCAATAGCATCAAATCGCGAATTGAACTCTAAAGGTACTTCTTTTGCTTTTAATACACGAATATCAGGATTTAATAACGAATTTATAGCAACAGGTATTTTTTCAAATGGAATGTTATTTTCAGGCACTTTAAAATTTGCCACCTGTCCGTAGGCGTGAACTTGAGCATCAGTGCGACCAGCACCTATAATTGATATTTTTCTTTTGTAAAGTTTTGTTAAAGCATTTTCTAATGTTTCTTGTATTGAAATGCCGTTTGGTTGTATTTGCCAGCCCGAATAATTTAAACCATCATATTCAATAAGAATCGCAATGTTTTTCATTTTTCATCTAAGGCATAGATAGCGGGTAAATTTCTTCCATATTCTGCGTAATCGAGTCCATATCCGACAACGAAATCTGGTGGTATTTCGATACCAACATAATCGATCTCAACTGTATTTTGCAACATAGATGGTTTCATCAAAAAAGTTGCTACTTTGATTGAATTTGGCTTATATAGCTCCAATTCTCTTCGCAGCTGAAAAATTGTAAGCCCAGTATCAACTATATCTTCGATGATAATAACATCCTTACCTGAAATATTTCCAGTCATTTGTGATATGAGCACATTACCGCCAGAAACCATTCCCGAACCATAACTTTTAGCACGAATTGTTTCAATTTCGCATTCAAAATCAATCTTTTTTAATAAATCCACTGCAAAAATTAATGCACCTTTAAGCGTAATTATAAATACAGGCTTTTTATTTCTATATTCTTCATTTATTTTGCGTGCAATTCTATCCACTGCGTCTTGAATTTCAGCAGGATTAATAAGCAATTTAAACTTCTTATCGTGAACTTGAATTTCTTGTTTCAAATTATCCATAATTTACTCACCAATAATTTCAATCTTTAAAAATTTATTTGTTTTCTCAGTAATTTTGAATTTTTCGCTTATTCTACATCCAATTAACCATATTATGTCATTTTTTGAGCACAAAACTAAAACATTTGGACGCTCTAAAAAAGAGATTTTTTGATTTGTCAGAAAGTCAGATACTTTAACTTCATTTTCCATCCCGAGCGGTTGAAAAGTATCGCCATTTTTCCAATTCCTGATATACAATACTGATGGAACTAATTCAAAATCAAAATACTCAATATTAGGATTATTTGAAAATTTGACATCTTTTTTAGAAACTTCTGATAAAACAATTTTTTTGTTGTGGATTTCATAACTGCCAATTTTGCTGATAATTAAATTTGTTTCTTGAAACAATTTCCTACGATAAAATACTAGTAAATTTCTATCTTTTACCACTGAGATTGATTTTGTAATTTCAAACATTGAACCAGTGTCTGAATTCATCAGTTGCAATATTCTATCTATTTTATAAAGACTTGGCGGAGGTTGACGAAAATACTTCAAAAAAGCAGTTTGTATTAGCTCACCTTGTATGAATTTGTCATACGTTTGAAAAATGTTCAGATTAAAAGCAAAGCTTTCGTTTGAAACGTTTTCAACTATTATGGGAAGGTTTCTTTTCACATATTGGTGAATAATTCTATCTGCGCCTTGCAATAGCTTTGTAGTTCGATTAATTACATCAATAATAGCAGGATTGAAATCATTTTCGAGCTTCGGAAGCAAATCTAATCTTATTTTATTACGAGTGAAGTTCAATAGGGAATTTGTTTCGTCTTCGCGCCATCGCAAATTTCTCAATTTTGCATACTGAATTAATTCACTTTTCTTAAAATCAATTAATGGTCTAACTAAAAGCACATCTTTAATAAATTGCCTACGTAGCGGTATTCCACAGAGACCAGTCAGCCCTGATCCACGCAATAAGTTTATGAAAAAAGTTTCAACTGAGTCGTTAGCCGTATGTGCAGTAGCAACAAAATCAGCGTTTAAAAGACGAGAAATTCTCTCAAAAAAGTTATACCTAAGAATGCGTGCTGCTGTTTCAATACTTAAATTATTTTTTTCAGCAAACTTTTTTACTTTACCATTGGCTGTATGAAATGGAAGAGCATACTCTTTTGCAAGTTTTTTAACAAATTCTGCATCAAGATTTGAGTTTTCTGCTCGCAAGTTGTGATTAAAATGAACTACAAAAAGCTGAAATTTATATTTATCAGCAAAAATTGCCAAAGCATCGAGTAATGTTATCGAATCAACTCCACCACTGACAGCAACGATAATTTTGGTCGAGTTATCAATAATCATTTCATTGAGTAGGAAATTTTCAACTTTATGCAAGAAATCCCTTAGAAAAGTATTTTTTTTCTGTTCAGTTGTTATAGTTTTAGCTTGTGGTAAAATATAATCAGATGTTTTATTCACTAATATCTTTTTATTTTTTTCTGAATTCTTTTGATTTGAAGTTAGCTCATTTTTTGAGGTTTTCTTATCAGCATTAGAGCTTTTTGGCTCATTATTGATTTCAATGTTATTTGATGGTTTTGCGCTGCTTTCAGAAGCAAGCAATAACAAATCTTCATCGGATAATATTTTTTTCTTATTTTTTCTCATATCTGATAATTAAATTAAACAAAAATAATGAATTTTGTAAAATTATTAATATACTTAAAATTTCGATTAATTGTATGAACTTTTTAAGTTGCTCTGTATTGTTCAGTAAAATAATTTTGTTATGATAAAAAATATCAGTAAATTTGTAGTCTGAGGTGAGGTGCGAGAGTGGTTGAATCGGGCGGTCTCGAAAACCGTTGTACCCGCAAGGGTACCGTGGGTTCGAATCCCACCCTCACCGCAAGTGTTGCCCGGATGGCGAAATTGGCAGACGCGCTACATTCAGGGTGTAGTGAGAGTAATCTCGTGCAGGTTCAAGTCCTGTTCCGGGCACGTGCCAGAAGAATATAATTAATAATCAAGAGGAGGCTGCTAAAAAAGCAACCTCTCTTTATTTTATCATTATCTAATTTATTAAACTTTTCAAATTTTCTTGTGTTTTTGCAAGCGTTTCTTTCATACTCGCAAGTTTTTCCCGCTCGTATTCAATTATATTTGCAGGTGCATTTGCTAAAAATTTCTCATTTGATAATTTTCCTTCGCATCCTCGAATATTTTTCTCAAGTCGTTCAATTTCTTTTAGCAATCTTTCTTTTTCTTTTTCAATATCTATTGATGATTGAACTATTAAGAACACTTCAATCTCTCTGATCACTGAACTAATTGCACCTTGTGGTTTTTCAATATTGTCGCTTATTTCTAAATCCGAAAGTTTAGCTAAATTGGAGATTGCATCGCTAAGCTTTCTAAACGTCTCGAGCTTATCATTATCTTTAGTAGTAATTTTTGCAGGGATTTTTTGCGATGGTGCTATGTTTAATGAAGAACGCAGACGTCGAATTTCTTCAACGATTAACTGAACAAGCTCAAAATTTTGCTCAATATCCAAACGTATGAAATTGATTTCAGCAGTTGGAAACTTTTGTGTACTTATTGAAACATCTTCAGAATCATTAAATATGCTAAATATTTCATCAGTAATGTATGGCATTACCGGATGAAGAATTTTTAGTATGTCAATATATAAATTAACCGCAAAACGCACTAATTTTTCTTTATACAAAGTATTTTGTGAATTATTAATATTTACTTTAATTATTTCAATATACCAATCGCAGAAATCACGCCAAATGAAATCATAAAGCAATTTAGAATATTCAGTAACTTTATAATTATCAAGAGCTTCGATTGTTTTTTGCAAAGTAGAATGGAAACGTGACAAGATCCATTGTTCAGAAATTGTCATTTCGTTCGATTGCAAACTCTCACCTTCGAGTATTACATTGTGTTCCTCCATTTTCATCTTTAAAAAGCGTCCTGCATTCCAAATCTTGTTTGCAAAATTTCGTCCGATTTCAACAGAAGGTATATCTTGATGTTCAACATCAACATCCAATCGTACATCTTGACCTAATGGAGCAAGATATAGCATAGTGAAACGAACAGCATCAGCACCGTATTTATCAATAATTTCCAAAGGATCAGGCGAATTACCAAGCGATTTTGACAATTTTCTTCCAAGACCATCACGGATTGTACTTGTAAAATAAACATTTTTGAATGGAATTGTTTGTTTGAAATACATTGTTGCCATAATCATACGCGCAACCCAGAAAAAAATGATATCTGGTGCCGTAACGAGTAAATCAGTTGGTAAAAACTTCTGCATAGTATCATTTTCTTCGCATCCATTATCAAGCCAACGCATTGTTGTAAGTGGCCAAAGCCAAGAAGAAAACCAAGTATCTAATACATCCTCGTCTTGCAAAAGTGGAATTTCTCTTGTAATGCCTAATTTTTTACGAGCTTCATCTTCGTTTCGTGCTGCCGTGTATTTCCCATCAGGTGTATAATAGACTGGGATCCTGTGTCCCCACCATAGTTGACGTGATATGCACCAATCTCGAATATTATTCATCCAATGTTCATAAGTTTTTACCCAATGATTTGGATAAAACTTAATTTCACCATTAAGAACAGGTTTAAGAGCAATCTCAGCCAGCGGTTTCATCCGAACAAACCACTGGTCGCTTAAAAATGGCTCCACAGGTTCACCACCACGTTGCGAAAAACCAACATTGTGAATGTAATCCTCAATTTTTTCAATTAAATCGTGTTCTTTTAATTTTTCGACGATTTTCTTTCTTGCTTCAAAGCGTTCGAGACCTGCAAATTCACCAGCTGCATCGTTTAGAGTTCCATCGGCATTTATTGAATTGATAATTTCCAGATTATGCCTTTCACCAACAAGAAAATCATTGGGATCGTGGGCAGGTGTAATTTTGACGCAACCAGTTCCAAATGTAGGATCAGCATATTCATCAGGTATAATTTCCACATATCTTTCAGTAAGTGGCACTCGAACTTTCTGACCAATCAAATGCTTGTATCTTTCATCGTTTGGATTTACAGCCACAGCAGTATCACCAAAAATTGTCTCTGGGCGAACAGTTGCAACCTTTAAATAATTTTTATTATCAGCAAAATAGTATCTTAATGTATATAGATACTCTTTTACTTCACGAAATTCAACTTCTTCATCACTTAAAGCAGTTTGAGCAAGGGGAGACCAGTTAATAATTCGCTTACCTTTATAAATTAGACCATCATCAAATAAACGAACAAAAGCTTCCTTTACAGCATTTGAAGCACTTTCATCCATTGTGAACAAAGTCCTTTTCCAATCGCATGAAGCACCCAGTTTACGAATTTGTTTTAAAATAATACCGCCATATTTTTCTTTCCATTCCCAAACTTTTTCCACAAATTTTTCACGTCCTAAATCGTATCGCGTCAGACCTTGCTTACGAAGTTCCGCTTCTACTTTCGACTGAGTTGCAATTCCAGCATGGTCTGTTCCAGGGAACCAACAAGCTTCATAACCATTCATCCTTTTTAATCGGATAAACAAATCTTGTAAGGTTATATTCAATACGTGACCAAAATGCAAAATTCCAGTAACATTTGGCGGTGGCATAAGAATACTATAAGGAGTTTTTTCGGAATATTCTGAAGCATAGAATATGCCTCTATTTACCCATTTTTCATACCATTTGTTCTCGACATCTTTTGGATTATATGCTTTTGAAAATTCTTTTTTCATAAATACTTTAAAATCTGTTAAACAATCTATTGAACTTTTATGTTATTAACTGAAACTGATGTATTATTGTTTTCTTGAATAATTCCTAATTTTGTTTGAAGTTCGATAATTCTTCCTTGTAGAAATTGAGCGGCAATCTGATAAATTGGACTATTATTATTTCGATAAGTTTCGAGAAGTTTTTGAGCTTCTGCATAAGCTTCTTTCAATTTATTTTTTTTGATTAGTAGATTAATATGCATATAATCAATTCTTAGTTTTGTATCAGCTAAATTTTGATCCAAGTAATTAATTTCGCTTTGTGGATAATTCATATTAATCATTGAGTTACGGAATGACTCGACTTGTTTTTCAAAGCGAGAAAGTATTGCTTTTGCACCATTTATATCTTCAAGTATTTCATACATATCAGCCGCAATTTTATATGGACCATAGATTCGTCCAAGAACTTCCCAACGGATATAATCTGGTTTCAAATATTCTTTTTCGATTATTTCAAGGCAATCATCAAGACAAATCTTAGCGTATTTTTTTGTTGTTTCATTATCACCAATTTTCTCGTATGTCTTTACTAAACGACTTATTGATTCAAATACATATGGAAATTGAACAGGGGAAATGAGTTCATTCATTTTATCAAGCAGTTTTTTAGCACGCTCTTTTTCATTCCTTTCTATGAATCTATCAGCAAGTTGATAAAAAATTATTCGATAGCTTTCCATAAGCCTACGGTGCACTTCATCATAATAAACATCTGAATTATTCAAATTACGGAATTTAAAACCAAAGTGTGGTTCTTTGCGGTAGTCATTAGAATTATCATAATTCAATAAGCATTTTTCAGTAATATCAACTTCTATATCACCTGTTTTCATATCGATTTTTCTAACCGGGCATACACGCCAAAGCATACCTTCCAGACGTAGAAAATCATCCAAACCGACAAAAACTTCTCCACCACCAACCGTAGTAGAGAAATAAACAGGTCGTTCAAATTTCAATTGAGAAATTATATCATTAATGACTAAATCCTGAACCTTGAATATATAAGTTGTTTTACCGTCTTGAGATTGGCGAGGTGTACCAACGAAAGTGTAACTCATTTTACCCGAATTAATAACATTTTGATTATCTGTGTATTGAGCTAATATTTCTTTACGCACAGGAATTTCTATTTGTCTTGCTTCACCAAATTCATAGGATAGTGCTCCTTCGTCTGTTTCTTCTCTATTTTGTATCATATCGTCTGGGAAAGATAGAGGTATCTTCTTAGCACCCCAGGGTTCTCTGTTCTTTAATTGATCCACATACCATAAAGTATTTGCCAAAGAGAGATTAACAATTCGAACATCTCGGCGAACTCCCGCAACATCTTGCAAATACCAAACAGGGAAGGTGTCGTTATCTCCATTAGTGAATATAATAGCATCCTTTTCAGCTGACTGCAGAATATTGTAAGCATAATCAAATGGTAAGTAATTTCCAGCTCGTGAATGGATTTTCCAACCACCAAAAGCCATATTTATTGGAACCAAAAGCAAACTTACAATTAATATAGGTGCTGCTAATGTAATTTTCATTTTTTCTTTAGATATCCATTCAATTAAAGCAAATGCACCCATTCCTATCCACATAGAGAATATCATAAATGAACCTGCATAAAAATAATCGCGTTCACGAGGTTGTGGATCCTGTTGATTTTGCTGTATTGCCGCAAGCACACCCATCATTAAAAACATCACTAAATAAACAAATGCCATTTTTTTATCTTTAGCAAAATGGAAATATAAACCGATGAGGCCAAATATCAGTGGTAAAGCAAAGAATCTAACAGGGAATTGATTTTTATAGCCAGATTTATAATTTAGCTGTTCGTATTCTTTTTTATCATAATTAAACCAAGCTACACCAGCATCTTGAACATCACTCATTCTTCCAACGAAGTTCCAGTAAAAATATCTGATATACATATGATATATCTGATATTTCCATAAATATGCAAGTTCGCCTGCTGTATTGATTTGAGTGAATTCTGGCACTCCAATAGTAGTTCCATCGGACATAGTTACAGGTTTAACAGTTGGTGGATACCATTTCCCATAAACATAATTACCTGCTTCATCACGAAGTTCATATCTATAAATGAAACGCTCTTCTCTTTGATAGCGTCTGGGCCAAAATGGTGCTTGACCGTATTGCTCACGTCCGATATATGATGATAACTTGGAGAAAGTTTTAGGTTCATTTTCATTCATTGGTGGATTAGCATTTGCACGTATAAGTATGTGAGCGTAAGTTGTGTATCCAACTAAAATTAATAAAATTGATGAAGTAACTAATTTTAAAATGTGATAATCTTTTTTGTAAGAATAATAGAAACCATAGATTAACGCAGCGATTATTCCAATAGCGAATACTTTGAGTGCAGTAGAATTATTTATTGAGTATTCCATAGCTTCGTTGCGTCCTGGTGTATGACCAGCCAAAAATGCAGGAATAGCTTGAACGATAAAATTGTAAATAATAAAAAATGCAAAAACTGATATAATACCCGTAATAATGAATCCTTTGACTGATAATTGATATTTGCGGAAATATACAAGAAATACAATAGAGAAAATCGTCAATATACTTAACAAATGAACGCCCGTTGAAAGTCCAATCAAGTAAGCAATTAACATTAGATATTTTTCATTACCAACTTTATCTGCTTCTTCATTCCATTTCATTACTAAATAGATGACTATCGCAACAAAAAGAGTTGATGCAGCATAAACTTCAGATTCCACAGCATTGAACCAAAAGGTATCGCTAAAAGTAAAAGCTGCAGCCGCAATAAAAGCCGAACCATATATTGCTAAGGCACTTGCAAAATCATCATTTTCTTTTTTAAAAAAGTTTCGAACAACCAATACAGTAATCAAATAAAGTAAAAATATAGTAAAAGCACTGGCTACAACAGATACCATATTAAACCGCCAACCGTAGTCTCCAAATGGAATTAACAACTGAAATAGTTTTCCTATCATTAAAAATAATGGTGCACCTGGCGGGTGAGGAACCTGCTGCCACATAGAAGCAGCAGAAAATTCACCGCAGTCCCAAAATGGAACACTTGGTTGCACTGTAAGTGAATAAGTGATAAATGCTACTGCAAAGGACAGTAAAGCAAAAATTCTGTGCAAATACTTATAGTTCATTTTTTAGCCAATATATATTTAAACATTTTGATACGTTTGAAAATTAAACACACAATTTAAAAAAATACTTACTTTTTACAAAGTTATTTAACATTTAGCTATATAAATTGAACTTTCATCATCAAACTTTACTCATATTTTTTACTATAAATATACATTCCAATGACTGACATAAAGCTTAATACTAAAAAAGGATACCAAATAATATGTGGATTATATGTATCCCAAAGGTATTTTGTTAACTCAATGTGATTCATTCCTGTAATTTCAACTGCTTTATGAACTGCTTCAGTTAATGGCACATTTTGAATACCTTTTTGCTTTAAAAGTAACTGAGCAAAATATGCTTTTTCAGCAAAGTGTTTATAAAGCCAACCGCCAATTAGCCCTCCACCAGCAAGACCTATTGCCCAAGAAATGTTCATAACTCCAAGATAGAGTGATTTATTTTCGAATGGTGCAATATTTGCAATATACTCGGGGAATTTTGGGTTAACAGTAAGTTCTCCCAAAGTATAACACACCACACCTAAAACCAGTAAAATACCACTTTGTGAGTATCCAGCTACAAACAATCCAACTCCTGCAAGCAAGATACCAATTGAGAGAGTTTGGGTAATTTTTATTTTTTCAGAAATTTTTGCCATAAATAAAACAAGTAAAACCACAAGTCCAGAATTAAGATTATAAATCCACTCGTAAGCAATCATCCTGCCTCGTGGAGTTTCAGAAGTCATAAAGTCGGGAAGATAACGGGCTAAATTTGAAGTATCAGACCAGTCAAAAATATAATTGGGTAACGTTTCGTAAAATTGCATATAAGTAATTGTAAAACCAGACATAATTAAAATAAAATATAACACTCTTTTCGTTAAAATAGTCTTGAAAAGCATTTTAAATATTTGTTGTTGAAGAGAATTTAACTCATAATTATATCTAATAAAAGCAAGAAATACTAAATTAAAAGTAAAAATAATCGCTGAACCAAAGAATACTGCTTGCCAAGATATATTTTTCAGGTAAATTGATAATATGGGACCTGCAAATACTGATAAGTTTACTAAAAAAATGTAAATTCCCCAACCAAGTGATGTGTTCTTACCTTCAATCTCCTTTGCAAGCCAACCTTGGAGTGCAGGTTTGTATGAACCTAAACCAAAGCCAAGCACAATTGTACCGAACAAAAAAGGAAAAAAATCTCTTTGTGTTGCTAATAAAATATAACCTAATATTATAAAAATTGAAGAAATAAATAACGATCGTTTCTGACCAATTCGATCAGATACAGCACCCCAAAATACAGGCGTCATATTTTGTATCAATGCCCACCAGAAAAATATCATGCCTTTTGTTGTTTGTGCAAAGTGCAATCCACCAGGAACATCTTTCTGTGCTATATAAATTGGAATTTGAATAATTGTAATCCAGTATGCCAGCCGTTCAACCATTTGAACAATGTTCAATAACCAAAATTTTATGCTGTATTTTGAAAGAAACATATAAATTACCTTAAATTAAAAAATATAAAATTAAGCGTTTACTTAATAATAATCAAAAGTATCAGCTTAAAAACTTTCAATTCTAAAAGTTTTGACATTTTATACGTTCATTTTTTATGATAAAATGTGAAAGTTAATAATAATACTTTTATCTAAATTCGATTTTTGTTAATTTTAAATGATTTGATTTTTCAGATTTTTAAGGAGTTTTAATGAACATATTGTTTAAAAATATTCGAGTTATTAATCCTGAACAGAATTTAGACAAAAAAGTAAATCTTTATATTAAAGATGGTATAATTCATCATTGCGATGAAACTGATTGTACAGTTGATACTTCTACTAAAATTATAGATGGCACTGAATTAATCGCTGCACCAGGTTTTTGTGATATTCACACACATTTAAGAGAGCCCGGATTTGAATATAAAGAAACAATTAAAACCGGAACCGATGCTGCTGCTAATGGTGGATTTACTGCTGTGGTTTGTATGCCAAATACCGAACCAGCAATAGATGACATAACAGTTGTCGAATATATCAAAAATAAATCAAAAGACCTGTTAGTTGATGTCTTAATAGCAGGCACAATTAGCCAAAAAAGAGAAGGTAAACTCATTTCACCAATGCTTGAATTAGATGATGCAGGCGTGGTAATGTTTACTGATGATGGAAGTTGCGTTCATTCTGCTGAGATGTTGCGCCGTGCCTTTGATTATGCTGGAACACGAGATCTACTGATTGCTGAACATTGCGAAGAGCATAGCTTAACGAAAAATTTCGCAATGGATGAATGTGAGCTATCAATTAAACTTGGACTTAAAGGTTATCCAAGAGTTGCAGAAGAAATAATTGTAGCTCGTGATATACTTCTTGCTGAATACTGTGGGAATAGACGCCTTCATTTGCAGCATCTTAGCACAAAAGGTAGTATAGATTTAGTAAGAAATGCAAAAAAGAGAGGTCTTAGAATAAGTTGCGAGGTAACACCTCACCATTTAACATTAAGTCGTGATTTATTAGAAAGTTACGGTACAAATTTAAAGATGAATCCACCATTACGATCAACTGAAGATATAATGTCTTTAATCGACGGTATAAAAGATGGTACCATCGATTGTATTGCAACAGATCACGCACCTCATGCTTTGCATGAAAAAGAAGTTGAATTTGAAAAAGCACCAAACGGAATTGTTGGTCTTGAAACAGCATTAGGTTTGGTATTAAATTACTTATATCATTTGCAAAATATTTCATTGGATAGTATAATTAAGTTAATGTCAATTAATCCACGTAAGATATTAAATATAAATGCAATTAAAATCGCTAAATATGAAAAGGCAAACTTAACGATTTTCGCACCCAATGAAGAATGGATTGTCAATAAAAATAATTTTATGTCTTGTTCTAAGAATACACCGTTTGATGGAATGAAACTTAAAGGTCGCCCGAAATATACAATAAATAACAATAAAATATGGACGTCTAAATTATAATATTAAAAATTTGTGTGAGGTCATTATGGCAAAAAAGCAATTTGAAGATTTAGACCCACATCAAGAGCGTGTTTTACGCGAAATGATTATCAAAGAAATGATGAAAAAAATTCAGGATCGTATTGCTGGAGAAGATTCAAAAGCCATAAAATCTATAAAAAATCTGGTTAATGAACAAGAGGATAAAAAACAAAAAATCGAAAGTAAGCTAAAAAGTATACTAAATGAAAAGAAGAAAGAAAAAACAAACGATGATGATGATAAATAAACATAAGCAATATAATCTATATTATGTAAACTAAATTGAATGAAATTGTTTAATTATTAATTGGGTTTCAAAATGAATTTAATATTTCCAATAGCACTTATTGCACTCGCAGTTGCATCAAGGTTTTTGCCTGTTCCCCCTAATTTCTCACCAATAATCTCTCTTGCACTATTCAGTGGAGCATATTTAACTAATAAAAAGCTTGCATACATAGTGCCGATTGCTGCTATGCTAATAAGCGACATATTTTTAGGTTTTCACTACGATATGTTTGCTGTTTACGGTTCATTTGCTCTGATAATTTATCTTGGAACTGCAATGCACAAAGTTAATGTAAAATCAGTTGCATTCAACTCACTCTCGGGCTCTGTATTATTTTTTGTAATTACTAATTTCTCAGTTTGGGTTACATCTGGAATGTATCCGCATAATTTTAGTGGTCTTTTGACTTGCTACGAAATGGCGATACCATTTTTCCGTAATACTGTTGCTTCAGCACTGATATACTCCACTGTTATGTTTGGAACTTATGAATTAGCAGTCAGATATGTTCCATCTTTGCAAATAAATAAATAGTACATTTATCTCCTTATCATAAAAGAACCGTTTTGAAATTAATTTTCAGAACGGTTTTTTTATTAATCTAATCTTTTTTTAATGAATTAATTTTTATATATTTACGTTGCAGCATAAAGTAACATTTCAAAATAAATCGCTTTGAACATTGTTATTTGTTGCTGATTATTTTCATAAACAATAGTATATTAATTATGAAAAAATTATTATTAATAATAGTTATTTTGTTACTATCAAAAGTTTGCTCAGCACAACTTATTACACCTGAGTATTATTATGGAAGTCGTCAATTTATAGAAATTGAAAAAATATACGATTTGAAATTTCTACGCCAAACCGAAATCAAGTTACTTAAATTGATAAAAGATGATCCGTATACATCAGCAATAGATAAAGCCAAATTGCTTCAAGCTGATATTGATCTTCACTCAGGTAATCACTCAATTGCAATTGCTCAATTAAAAGAATATATCAAATCCAGAGCTAATTCACCGCTTATTCCACATGCTTATTTGAAAATAGGATTTATTGAATTCGAACGAAAAAAATATGACCAAGCAGTTATAAATTTTGAATATACTAAAAACACCGCTGATATGAACTTTAGGTTACGACGCGACAGTGTTTACAAATACATAGCGCACCAAGCATTATATTGGAATGGAATAGCTCTCGCAAATCAAGGAAAACATTACGATGCTATTCCAATTTTTGAAGAATTAGTAAAAAATTATCAATACGGTGAACTTACCGATGATGCTTTGTATGCCATTGGCTCAATATATGAAATGAACAACAATTATAAAAAATCTATCGAAACATACAGATTATTGCAAAATGAATTCCCATATAGAAATACCATTATTGTATCATATATAAGAGAAGCTAATAATCATTTAGTTTTAAGAGATAACCGATCTGCCCTACTTTCAATTGAACGTGCAGAAACAATAAGCCGCATTATAATATCAGGTACAGACGAAGCAAAAAAGTATGAAAGTCAATCTTATTTAGATAATTACAATGAAAACATATTGTATCTAAAAGCAGAAGCCTACAATTTATCCAAAAATTACGATGTAGCAATTTCTACATACAATGAACTTTTATCAAAATTTCCTAACTCATATCTTGCTAATAATGCTAAATTAGGTGCTGCTTGGGCACATTTGAATAAGCAAGAATTTGATAATGCTATTAAATTTTACGATAGTATTATTGAAAAAGTTGTTGATGATACTGACAAAAACAAATCGCTTGCCCAATTATACAGAGCCATTGCTTTAAAATCCAAAGGCGATACTGCATCTGCACGTCGTGAATTAAGTGCTCTTGCATTAAAAGCTAATTACCAATACTCGGGTATAGTTTTCCTGGAACTTGGGCAAATGGATTATGAATCTAAAAACTTCGTCCAAGCACGAAAATATCTTGAGCGTGCAGACCGAGAAGCTATTGATGGACGCACTGCAATAAGGGTTTATCTATTGCTTGGTGCGACATATCTTGAGCTTAAATTATATGATAAAGCTTTTAACGAATATAAACGTGCAGAGCAATTAGCTCAAAATAGTAGTGAAATTTTCGTTACACAAAAAAATTACTACCTTCAAGAAGCAAGATTGAAACAAGGGATCGCTCTTGTAATGTCTATGAGAAGTGCAGAAGCAATAAAGCCATTGCTTAGCTACATTTCCGAAAACGATAATTCTACATCATTGGATGAAGCATATTTCTGGTTGGCAGAAGCTTATTATCGCTCTGATTTACTTAATAACTCTGCACAAATTTATAGAAAAGTCATTGATGAATATCCATTATCCAAAAGACGTGAAGAAGCTCTATATGGCTTAGGATGGTCGCATTTCAGGTTGAAGAATTTTGAGCAATCTTCAAAGGTTTTTGCTCAATTAGTAAAAGAATTTCCAAATTCACCATTTTCAGTCGAAGTTTTAGCTCGTCAAGGTGATGGTTATTATCTCAACAAAAATTATTCAAAAGCAGCTGAAGCATATCAAAATGCTTTTCGTATAGCACCAAATACCGAAGAAGGACAGTACTCAGCTTACCAACTTGCACACGCCTACTATCGTATGCAAAAATTTGAACAAGCTATAACTGCATTGCTTGAATTTGCGAATAGATATTCAAACTCGCCTTATTCTCCGAATGCACTTTATTTAATTGGATGGATTCGTTTCCAACAAAAGCGATATGCCGAAGCAATAGATAATTTCAATTTTATGATTAAAGCATATCCACAAAGTAATTTAGTACCTCGTGCATACTATGCAATTGCCGATGCCTATTATAATTTAGGCAATTACGACGAAGCTATTAAAGGTTATCAGTATATTATTCAAACTTTCCCAAGTAATGAACTTGCTGCTGAAGCTATGCGAAGTGTTCAGTTTGCATTAATGGCTATGGGACGCGAAGATGAAGCCATTAAAATTGCAGACCAATATATTGAATCAAATCCTCAATCTCCATATATCCAAGATTTCAAGTATAAACGTGCTGAGATGTTTTACACTGGTCGCCGATATAATGATGCAATTTCGGAATTCGAAAATTTTATAAAGACTTATCCAGATAACGAAAAAAACGCCGAAGCTCTTTTCTTAATGGGTAAAAGTTATATCAATATGAATGATTTCAGCAGAGCTTCCGAAACATTTGAAAAATTGGTTAAAACTTTCCCGAAAAGTGATTATGCACCGCTAAGTCTTTTGGAATTTGGGCTTTTACAGAAGCAAATTAATAATCCACTTAAAGCTGATACAATTTTTGCACGCCTGGAAAACAATTACAAAGAGCACGAAACAGCTGCTCAAGCTGGTTTTGAACGAGCATTAATCAGATTGCTTTTATTAGATACACTTGGAGCAGTTAATAAACTAAAATCAGTCGCTGATAACTATCCGAATACTGAATATGGTGATTTCAGTCGTTACCGTGTTGCAATGTATTATAGGTCTAAGCTGATGTTTGATTCAGCTCTTGTTCATTTTTCAATTTTAGCTAAGGAAGAAGGTAATCCAACTCTTGCATCA
>DAIPLL010000228.1:0-1757 GCA_036769265.1 Kapaibacterium sp. (SeqCode) | reverse complement strand
TCGGTAAACTTATTTTTAAACAAGCGAATTACTCAAATTGTAAAATTGGCATTCCTCGTGTTTGCAAGTGCTATTTCTAAGCGAGAAAGTGCACTTTGCTTCATAAAGCGGCAATTCTATCGCAAATTGATCTTTCATAAATTCTATTGTAGCTTGCAAAGACAAATATGTATCACGTTTGCAGCAGCGTGGTGGACCGGCATCTGCAACTTTTTTAAGAGCAATTGCTATAATTTTATTTGCAAGCGACCATTCATCTTCTTCGACGAGATTATGATTAAGATAACTGCTAATAAAAACACCTGTACCAAGCGCTGCACCACAAGTGCCAATATCATAACTGCAAGCTCTCGGTGTTTCCGCTATTGCACGACGGTGTAGGGAATAAAGTTTTTCTTTCAAATCTTCTGTTGATTTGTGGTAATTATGCAAGCAAGCAGTAAGCACAGCTGGCACAATAAAGTGGTGCTCTGCTCCGTGCATACGCACAACTGGTGAATTCATTATTTCAACTGCCAGCTCAATTGGGTTTATGCCTTTGTATTTTAGGCATCGGTCTATTACAAATTCCTCCGCAGTCATTGATAGACAGTCAGAACAAATACAATGTGAATTGTCGCATAAAACGGGGACGCTTTTCATTTGCCCGCAAAAGTCGCACACTCTATCTTCAATTTTATCTAATTTGTGGAGTTCTTCTCCACATAAAATGCAAGTTTGCTTTTCTAAATATTGATTAAATTCAGTCATCTTTCACTCATAGTATGTTTAAATAATAAGTTACCGATAAATAAATATCATTATGCAATTTTACTAAAAAAAACAAGTCTAATAAACATATTTTATATTATTTTCGAGGGCAAATAAATGAAAATAACGGTTATTGGTAGCGGCAACGTCGGTGCAACTGTTGCTCTGTTGCTTGCTAATAGCGAGCTTGCAAACGAAATTTACCTTGTGGATATTTTAGAAGGCATTCCGCAAGGTAAAGGTCTTGATATGTATCAATCAATGCCAATTTTATCCAGCGATAGTAAAATTTATGGCACAAATGAATATGGACCAACAAAAGATTCCGACATTGTTATAATTACTGCTGGTCTTGCTCGCAAACCTGGTATGAGCCGTGAAGATCTGCTTGCTAAAAATGCTGAAATTGTAAGCACCTGTGCCAAAAATGCATATGAACAATCACCTAATGCCATTTTTATAATCGTTTCTAATCCGCTTGATGTTATGACTTATCTTGCTTTAAAAGTAACAGGGTTACCAAAGCATCGAGTTATTGGTATGGCTGGAATATTGGACACGGCTCGCTATCGTGCGTTTCTTTCAATGGAACTCGGCGTTTCAATGCAGGACATCCACGCACTCGTTCTTGGCGGTCATGGCGATACAATGGTGCCGTTGAAAAGATTTACAACTGTTTCGGGCATTCCTATTACTGATCTCTTAGATGATGAAAAACTTGATGCAATAATCAAGCGTACTGCTAATGGTGGTGCTGAAATTGTTAGCTATCTTAAAACGGGTAGTGCATATTACGCACCTGCTGCGGCTACAGTTCAAATGGTTGAGTCGATTGTTAAAGATCAAAAGCGGGTACTCCCGTGCTCCGTTTTGCTTGAAGGTGAATACGGCATACATGATACAGTTGTTGGTGTTCCTGTTGTTCTTGGCAAAAATGGATTAGAAAAAATAATAGAGCTTAAACTAAACGATGAAGAAAAAGAGATGCTAAAAAACTCTTCGAACTT
>DAIPLL010000041.1:0-10543 GCA_036769265.1 Kapaibacterium sp. (SeqCode) | reverse complement strand
TCTTTATCTCGTTGAAGTCCCCCTTGTATTCTTCTACTATCTTCGGCGGTATATCACCCTTTGATATGCGGTCTATGTATTCGGCGGTAACGTTGAGTGGACCAATTACAGCATCTAATGTACTGTTAAAACCACGCACGATATTTTGATATTCACCCTGAAAGTCTCTATCAAATCCACGTGAGTCAAGTTTGCCTTCTGTTGCATCGTGTGCCACACGGTTCATTTCTTTAACTAACTTGGCAATGTTTTGCGCCATCGTTTTCATTGCATTTATAAGTGTACCTGTTTCGTCTTTTGAGTTTGTCTCTAAATCCACATTCACATTCCCTTTAGCAATATTTTCTGCGGCTTCTACTGCTTTCCCAATAGGTTTAGTAATACCACGTGTTACAAATATTGCCATAAGTATTGCTATAAGAACAGAAATTGCTCCAATTATAGACATTAAAGTAAATTGTGAATTGTAGCTTTCTTCTGCTTTTTGTGCTGTTTCTACAAATAAATCACCTTGATATTTAATAATTTCAAATACTTTATCTATATATGCATTTTGTGCTTTTCGGAAATCTCCAAAAAGCATATTCTCAATTTCTGCTTTGTTATTAGTTTCAATTATTTTTATTAATCTTTCTCTTACTTCAAAATAATCTTTTCGAATAGTTTCTAATTCACTTAAAAGGCGCATACCTTTCTCAGATTTTTCAGTTGCTTTAAGCGAATCGATTCTTTCTGTAACAATTTTACGTGCTTCATCAAGTCGTTTTAGTTCTTTTTCGCGAACATCAGGTTTTTCTGTTATTATTGCATTACGAAGGGCACGAGCTGTCATATTAATTTGATCAATAGCATCATTTGCCCAAACTGTTTTTTTGAACTTGTCATAAGTTAGGTCTTGAATGGATTTGTTTAAGTCAGATACAGTATTGAGCCCCATAAAAATAAGTATTAAAATTATTACAGCAAGTACGCCGAAAGCAAGACCGAGTTTCATTCCAATTTTCATAAAATAATCTCCTATTTTTTATACATTTTCTAAAATTTTGTGTTCTTCGCCGATAATTGCTTTGGTTTCAACTGTGGATGAAACACCTTGGCGAAAAGCTTTAGCAGTTGGATTTAATTCTTCGCTTAATCCAACAAATTTAATATTGTTTTGAAAATATGACGAGTTGCTCATAAAAACCTCGATTAATATTTAAAAAATTTAATTCAAACTTTTTTTATTCGAGTAAATCACATTGTTTTTACCATCGACAATCTGCACTGGCAGCGGCATATTATCGATGAGCCCTACAAGGCGATCCAATGTCGCATTTATGCCTTCCACCAACCGCCGGAAATCCCCCTGATGGCGGCTTGCATCTGCTCGCTCGTTCAGGCGTCCTTCTGTTGCTTTATCGACTAATTCATACGTATCTTTAATCAATAAATTTATGGCATCGATGCACTGGTTTATGTTATTCTTTATCTCGTTGAAGTCCCCCTTGTATTCTTCTACTATCTTCGGCGGTATATCCCCCTTTGATATGCGGTCTATGTATTCGGCGGTAACGTTGAGAGGCTTGATTAAATTATCAAAAGCTTGATTTATACCATCTACTATATCTTTGTAGCTTCCTTCAAAATCGGAAACTTTTGCTCTGTAATCTAAACGACCATCATTTGCGGCTTTAGCCAGAAGTTGAGTTTCTTCAATAACATTTTTGATTTTTGATTTCATATTGTTAAATGCTTTTGCAAGTTCATACACTTCATCTTTTGTGTTCACCTCAAGGTTTTTAACCATCTTACCCCTTGCAAGTTCTTTTGATGCTTCTGTAACATCAACAATAGGTTTTGATATTTTCTTTCCTAATAAAATAGATAAAATTGTAACAATGAATATAGTTAACAATAAAATGACAATGACATAAAGAGAAATTTCGGCTTTTTCTTTATTAGCTTTTGCAATATTATCTTGATTGATTTTCTCGATATCATCAACATAATTGCCTGTACCAACAACCCATCTGAATGGTTCAAAAGCTTTGGTGTACCCTCTTTTTGGAGCAGCAGCAGTATCACCCGGGCGGGGGAACCAATAATCAGTGAATCCCCCGCCAGATCGAGCTTTTTCGATTAGTTCTTTTATTAAGTATTTTCCTTTGACATCTTGTAAATTTATTCTGTTAGTTCCTTCAACTGGCTTACCAAGCAGCACAACATTGTTGCCGTCATAATCATCAATCCAAAAATAGCCTTCTTTTTCATATCTCAAATCCCTAACCAGCTTACGTGCTAAATCTTGAGCTTGCCCTTTGGTAATTTCTCCGTTATCTTCCAGTTGTTTTAGTTTTTCAAGTAAACTAATCACTGTATTTACTTCATAGACAATCACTCTATCGAAGTTTTCATACAATAAATCAGTATTCTTTTTGATTTGGGTTGTAAAAATATTGTCGATAAAATAATACAGAGAAATACCTACAAGAAGCCCAGTAAATAAAGTAGCAGCCACTGACAGCAAAACAATTTTGTGCATTATTTTTTTCATAAATCACCAAATTGATAACATCCATATAAAAATAATAATTATTTTTTTGTAAATATTAAACATTATTTTTCACATTACAAAAAAATAATCATAAATTAATTTCTTTGGCTGATTTGTTCATATAAAGCAGGTTATTGTTCCTATCGACAATCTGCACTGGCAGCGGCATATTATCGATGAGCCCTACAAGGCGATCCAATGTCGCATTTATGCCTTCCACCAACCGCCGGAAATCCCCCTGATGGCGGCTTGCATCTGCTCGCTCGTTCAGGCGTCCTTCTGTTGCTTTATCGACTAATTCATACGTATCTTTAATCAATAAATTTATGGCATCGATGCACTGGTTTATGTTATTCTTTATCTCGTTGAAGTCCCCCTTGTATTCTTCTACTATCTTCGGCGGTATATCCCCCTTTGATATGCGGTCTATGTATTCGGCGGCAACGTTGAGTGGCTTCACTATGTTATTTATCGCCTGGTTTATGTTCCCGATTAGCTCGGCAAATGATCCTTCGAAGCTCTCCCCTCGTGCTCGCCAATCAAGCTTGCCTTCGTCGAGCATAGTCCCAAGCTTGTTTATCTCCGATATTATCTCTTTTATCTTTCGCGACATATCATCGAATGCACCAGCCAAAACACCTATCTCGTCTTCGCTTTGTATTTCAATCCTGTTATCAAGTTGCCCCTTCTTTATATTGTTCGCTATTTCTACAAGCTTCATTATCGGCTTAGTCGTCCGTGTCATAAACCAGTATATTAACATTATTCCTGCTATCACTAATATTATCGATATTATCGTTTGCCTCCATATCATCGAATTTGCTGCTCGCATCGGCACTTCAAGCGGAACTTGAACAAGTGCTGCCCAGGGTGTGTCGGTTTTCCCAAATTTTATCGGCAAAAGTATCTCGATCATTTCCGAATTTGTTGTATTGAGTTCTATCCCCTGTTGCACCTTCTGCAATAAATTCTCTATCCCACTGAAATTTGGTATGCTATCGATCGGTTGCCCGTCATATTTTTTAAGTCCGGTACCGCCAACAAGAGTGCCATTATTTGCAATGATTGAGATTTTACCTGTTTTTTCGAAAAGATCTATTTCATCGGCTATTTTTTGGATGAAATCAACTTTTATATCAACCCCGGCTATGCCATAAAATCTGTTATTGTTCAGGATTGGTGCAGTAAGCGAAATCATCAGTATTGTATCGCCCTCGACTGGGTATAAATATGGATCAATTATGCATTCGATACCTTTATCTCTCGGTTTAGCAAAATAATCGGAACTTTGTTCCTCTTCCCACTCATTCTCTTGCTCACTTTCTATTATTTTTTTTATATAATCACCGAATCTCACATAATAAACTGTATATCTTCCTGATGGCGTTTGCCCAGGTTTACCTGCGTATTGTGGGTCAAGCCCATCGAACGAATTATCTGGAACCCAAGAAACATAAATACCATATATATTTTTATTACGTTCAATTAACTCATTTACAATCTTATCACTTTCAGCGCGACTAATTTTAATGGGATTCGAATGAGAACTCACTGTTGCATAGATATCTGAAAGATTTCTAACCAAAAGCAATGCTTCTTCAATAGTTGTTTTAAAGCTGACCGTAAATTTTTCACCTTCAACGGTTGCTTGGTGCAAAGCACTTTCCTTCGCAATTTTTCTTGAATTGTTAGCTGAAATAATAATAATTGCAGCAGAAATAATCAATAAAATCAAAGCTGATAAAACAATTATCTTTGATTTTAAAGACTTCTTAATTGATGAGAACATTTTTAGTTTCTCCTAAAAACTTATAGTAGTCGATAATTTGTAATAATCACGAACTTTCTTGTTATCCTCCTTATTCAAATAATCAACAAAATCTGGACCAAGCGAAAACGTTACAGAAGCATTTTCTTTGAAATTAATTGTTATTTCAGGACCAACCGCAAAATAGAATGTATTAAACTTAATTTTATCATCATATGGATTAATAAAAGATTTATCATCAGCATACAAATAATGGTCAACGAAAACTCCTGCATTAAAATATTTGCTAAAATTATAATTTGCTTTGAAAACATAATCAAAAAGATGAACCAACGGAGTATTTTTAGCTTCTTTACGTAAATAAATATCATAGAAAGTGCTAAAACTGAAAAACATATCACCGGCAGTATAATCCATATACAAGCTTGGTACTATATTGTCGCCCACCACTGCACGTCCACCACCAGATTGATAATTACCGTGCCCAAAACCAATAACGGGATTAATATTCATATTGCCGTCGAGCAAAATAAAATTCAAGCCGAAACCAAATTCTGTCAGTAAATTTAAGCCGCCTTGCTTGCCAGCAAGTGCATCTTGTGTCCAAAATGTGCCATAGAATGTAAAGTCGGTTGTTTCGCCAATAGGGATGCTGCCAGAAACTCCCGGATAGAAACCGAGCAGAGGATCTTGATTTAATGTAACGCTGAAGCTTGGTTCTCGTTCAGCTTTTTCTTCGGCAAACAAATTAAAAAAATTGATGAAGAGAAGAGAACTGATAAGTAAAATAGATAATTTTTTCATAATTCACCTTACAATTTAAATAGGTAAAAATATACATACAAAAATAATCGGTTAATGTAAACGAAAAATGAATTACAAAAATTTAATTATGTTTTAATTATGGGATAATATTTATGATAATTTTGAAAAAATAAATAATAAAAACAATAATAATTATCAACCTACGATTATCAAAATTAGAGAATTTTTACTTTTTGGAGGTTTTATGGCTGCTGAAATTTTGAATGTTCATCACGAAACACCGGAATTAAGGAAAATTCAGAAGGTTGCTGAGGCAATAAAAGAAGGAGCAGTTATTCTTTATCCAACAGACACAGGTTTTTCATTAGGTTGTGAGCTATCCAATAAAGAGGCAATTTCAAAATTAAGACTTATTAGAAAATTACCAGAAAACAAAGCACTAACTTTTATTTGTGATTCACTTTCTAATATCGCCGATTTCGCCAAGGTTAGTAATTTAGCATATAAAACTATAAGAAGATTAATACCCGGACCCTACACATTCATACTAACAGCGTCCAAGTTAGTACCTAAGTTTGCACAAGATCCAAAGCGAAAAACATCAGGCATTAGAGTGCCAAATAACGATCTATCGAGATTATTGATTAAGTATGTCGAACAGCCCATAATCTCAATATCAGCAAAAATTGATGGCAACGAAGCAGCAAGTATTCAGGAGATAATTGATTACTATGTGCCTATGGTTGATATAGCAATGGTTTCTGATAAATATAATTTTGTCGGCGAGTCAACTGTTATTGATATGACAACAGATGATTTTAAAATAATACGTGTTGGCGCAGGATATGAAGAATTAAGTCAAATAATTGAAATACCAGAAGAATAAATATTTATTTTATAATTAAAATTGAATTGCTAATAGAGAACATTCTAAATTTAATAAATTTGTATGAAAACGGGCTGTTCATAAGGCAGCCCGCTTTTGTGTAATGAATATGTTGATTAAATTTATTTTGGTAAATGCTGAGCTTTGTGAATAGCATCAGCAACGGCAATAGCAATAATATTGAGAATTTCATCTACATCAGAACCGCGCTGCAGTATGTGAACGGATTTACTCATACCAAGCAATGCAGGACCGATAACGCGCATACCACCTATTTTATGTAATAACTTGTAAGCAATATTCCCAGCATCAAGATTTGGGAAAATTAGGACATTCGCACCAGATTTCAGCACGCTGAATGGAAAAGTTTCAGCGATAATTTGGGGAGTAACAGCTGTATCTGCCTGCATTTCACCATCAACAATCAAATTAGGTGCCTTAGAGCGAATAATTTCGAGAGCTTTTCTCATTTTTTCAGGTGAAACACCAGCAGCAGAACCGAAATTGCTGTAAGTGAGCAATGCTATATTTGGTGTTATATCAAAATTAGCAGTAAAATCGGCAGTTGCCAAAGCAATGTCAGCAATAGCCTCGGGCGATGGATCAATATTTAAAGTCGTATCCGATAAGAAATAAGACTTGTTTTTGCTTGAAACAATAAAACAGCCACAAGCCACATTATAACGCGGGTCTTTGCCGATAATTTCAAGTGCAGGGCGTACAGCATCTGGATAATGCATACTTTCGCCTGTAACCATCGCATCAGCATCGCCCATATAAAGCATCATAGCACCGAAATAATTGCGACGTGAACGAATTCGTTCTTCTGCTTCAAGCCGTATTATACCTTTTCTTTGACGCATTGAGTGATACTCGTTTATGTAGGAATCGCAACGGTTACAATTTTTTGGATCAATAATTTCAATATCCGAAAGATCTATTCCGTGTTCTTTTGCGACCTCTTCAATGCGATCAGGATTACCAAGCAAGATAGGACGAGCAATTTTAGCATCGACAGCATTTTGTGCGGCACGAATTATCTTTGGATTATCACCTTCTGGTAGCACGACACGTTTAGGATTTTCAGCAGCGCGTTTGAAAATCGGTGTCATAATCACTTGTGCCCGCCCCATACGAATATTTAGCTGGCGTCGGTATTCTTCGAAATCCTCAATTTTTTTACGGGCAACACCTGTTTCCATAGCGGCTTTTGCAACAGCTGGGGCAACCCAAGTTAGCACACGTGGATCGAATGGTTTGGGGATAATATACTCACGCCCAAATTTAAGTTCTTTGACATCATAGGCACGTTTTACGCTATCGGGAACTTCTTCTTTGGCAAGAGCGGCAAGTGCATAAGCAGCGGCGCGTTTCATCTCCTCGTTTATAGCTTTTGCGTGGACATCCAATGCACCACGGAAAATGAATGGGAAGCCAAGCACATTATTCACTTGATTTGGATAATCGGAACGTCCGGTTGCCATAATTACATCTGGACGTGCATCGAGAGCGTCTTCATAAGTAATTTCAGGATCAGGATTAGCCATCGCAAATATTATGGGATTATCAGCCATCGTACGAACCATTTCTTTTGTAACTACATTGCCTTGCGAAAGTCCGCAAAATACATCTGCTCCTACAAGTGCTTCGGCAAGGGTTCGGGCATCGGTTTCCACAGCGAATTCTTCTTTGTATTCGTTCATCCCTTTTGTTCTACCTTTGTAGAGAACGCCTTGCGAATCGCACATAATAATATTTTCTTTTTTCACACCAAGAGAAATGTAAAACTTTGCACAAGCAATACCAGAAGCACCTGCACCATTGAAAACTACCTTCACTTCGTCAATTTTTTTCCCTACAATTTCCAATGCATTAAGAAGTGCAGCTCCCGAAATTATAGCTGTCCCGTGCTGGTCGTCGTGAAAGACAGGGATATCAAGTCGCTTTTTAAGTTCTTCTTCGATAATAAAGCATTCTGGACCTTTAATATCCTCTAAGTTAATTCCGCCAAAGGTCGGTGCAATTACTTCAATAACGCGAATGACTTCATTAACATCTTTTGAAGCAAGTTCGATATCGAAAACATCAATATCAGCAAAAGACTTAAACAGGACGCCTTTGCCTTCCATAACAGGTTTGCCTGCAAGTGGTCCGATATCGCCAAGCCCAAGCACAGCTGTACCATTTGAAATAACAGCAACTAAATTGCCTTTTGCAGTATATTCATAAACAAGACTCTCGTCGCGATGTATCTCGCGGCAAGGTTCAGCCACACCAGGCGAGTACGCAAGCGATAGATCGCGCTGCGTAACACACGGTTTAGTTGTAATAACCTCGATTTTGCCCTTTCGCCCCATGCTGTGATAGAGCAAAGCATCTTCCTTACGAATTTTCATAGCATTACCTACTGAGTAGTTGAAAATTGAGAATGAAATGAACTTTATGCAAAAGTAAGAATTCTAAAAACTAAATACAATAATTTTTCTCGGTTTATTGAATTAATTTAAACATTTTGTATTTTAGCGTGATTGTTAAAATTAATTTGGTGATATATGGCAAAAATTTTCAATGCAAATCGAATTGCATCGATGACTACTTCTATATTTGCTTCGATGAGCAAATTGGCATTTGAATATAAGGCAACAAATCTTGGGCAGGGATTCCCGGATTTCGACGGTCCGAGCTGGATAATGGACGCTGCTTATGAAGCAATGAAAACAGGTAAAAATCAATATGCTCCAAGCCATGGTATTCATTCATTAAAAACTGCAATTCAAAATTATCACAAAAAATATTACGATTTAGATTGGTCAACTGATGAAATAATCGTAACTGCTGGCGCAACCGAAGCTTTATTCTCAACTATTATGGCTTTCATTGAACCAGGCGATGAAGTTATAATATTCGAGCCATTTTATGATTCGTACTTAGCCGATATTACACTTGCCGGTGGGATACCAATTGCGGTTACTTTGCATAAACCTGATTTCTCGTTCGATTATGACGAGCTTGCAAAAGCAATTACTGAAAGGACAAAAATGATAATAGTCAACACACCGCACAATCCAACAGGAAAAATATTTTCGCTTGAAGAGCTCCAGCAGATTGCTTCTCTTGCAATTAAGCACGATTTGCTTGTTCTTACAGACGAAGTTTATGAATTTTTGACTTTCGATGAGGCTCAACATATACCGATAGCTTCAATTGAAGGAATGAAAAAGCGAACAATTACAGTGTCGTCCACTGGTAAAACATTTGGGATGACTGGTTGGAAAATCGGTTATGCAATTGCAACCGAGCAGCTTGCCACAGCAGTTCAGAAGGTGCATCAGTGGACAACCTTTGCAGTGAACACACCTGCTCAGCACGCAATGGCTTTTGCATTCTCTAAATTGGACGAATACTTGCCTGAGTTCCGCAAACTATACACAGAAAAACGCGATTTGATTTACAATGAACTGCAAAAAACTAAGTTTAAAGCTTTTAATCCTAAGGGTAGTTACTTTATTATGGTTGAATTGCCACAAGGCATTTTCCAAGATGATGTTGATGCGGCAACTCGCCTTGTGAAAGAATTTGGTATAGCAACAATACCGCCATCAGTTTTTTATATCAAAAGCGACGAAGGCAAAACTATGCTACGTCTTTGCTTTGCTAAACAGAACGAAACAATAATCGAAGGCATTCAAAAATTAGCCAAAGTATAATTTTGCATTTTTGGGGCTCAGTTTCAGAGCCCCTATCCCCCAACTTTTCTTCAAATTTTAAGATCCAATTTTATATTTACGAATAATTTAATTTATTTTCTTTAATTGTAGTTTTTAATAATTTCATATTTTTGTAAAGTTATATAAGCTTGAGGTTCTATTGAGCAATAATAATACTAAGTTATTACCACAGCTTGGATTTACAACAACACTTGCAATAGTAGTTGGGGCAGTAATCGGTTCTGGTATATTCAAGAAACCAGCTTTTATGGCTGCTCATCTTGGTTCGCCAGAATGGCTTATTGGAATATGGGTAATTGCCGGTATATTGACACTTTTCGGGGCACTTACAAACGCTGAAATAGCAAGTATCATCACAGCAACAGGCGGACAATATATATTTTTTCAGAAAATGTATGGCGATTTAGTTGCGTATTTGTATGGTTGGGCAATTTTTGCAGTAATACAAACAGGCTCAATTGCATCAATAACTTACGTATTTTCCGAATATACGCAGTTTTTCATACAATTGCCACGATTAAGTAGCGAAATAGAGCAATCGTGGCGGATTTTTCTACCTGCTATTGGCTACATATATCCACTTGAAAATTTAGGGGTAAAATTATTGACAATTTTTGTAATTACAGGGCTAAGTACGGTAAATTACTTTGGAGTAAAGTTTGGTGGAATTGTCTCTGCAACGTTTACATTTATGAAGGTTGCAGCAATAATGTTCCTTGTTTTTGTTTGTTTTAGTTACAATGGTGGAAGTATTGAAAATTTCAGTAAGCCTTCGTCTGCGTATTTGAGTGGAGAGATAAGTTTTTTTTCTGGATTTATGGTGGCGCTTGCAGGAGCTTTTTGGGCTTATGACGGATGGA
>DAIPLL010000227.1:0-1767 GCA_036769265.1 Kapaibacterium sp. (SeqCode) | reverse complement strand
TATTCCAGCACTTAGAATTATAAGAGCGTCAAGCGGTGTTTAAGATTTAATATCAATCGACTTAATTTTTTGGCGTAATTCGTCATCTTTAAATTCAAAAATTGAAAGTTGCTTGAAATCAGAGCTTTTCTGGCGCGTTCTGATTCTGGTTATATCAGGTTTGTGTTCTTTTGTAAACTGATCATCTGCCCCTTCGAAAGAACGCATTATTTCGCTAGCGCGGTGGATAATTTTCTGTGGCAAACCAGCCATTTCCGCAACGTATATGCCGAAAGAGTGGTCGCTACCTCCTTCTGCGACTTTGTGTGTAAAAATGATTTTACCATCAGTTTCGAGCACTTCGATACGAAAGTTCTGGATACCTTCGTATCTGCCTGCCATATCGTTTAATTCATGATAATGAGTGGCAAAGAGAGTTTTTGCTTTTATCTCGTTGTGAATGTATTCAGCGATTGCCCAAGCAATGGAAATTCCATCGAAAGTAGCAGTGCCGCGACCGACTTCATCGAGCAGAATCAAACTGCGACGAGATGCGTTGTTTATGATATTGGCGGCTTCCTGCATTTCTACCAAAAAGGTGCTTTCCCCACTTGTAATGTTGTCCTGCGCACCGACACGAGTAAAAATTCTATCGACAATGCCGAATTTCGTATTTTCAGCCGGGACAAAGGAACCAATCTGCCCAAGTAGCACTATCAGCCCAACCTGTCGCAAATAGCAAGACTTCCCGCTCATATTCGGTCCGGTAATAATATGAATTAAGCTGTTAGTTGTATTCATTTTGGTTGAATTTGGGACAAAGCTCTCACCTTGTGGGAGCATAGTTTCCACAACGGGATGCCGACCGTGAACAATTTCGAGTGTCTCGCTATTGTCTATGATTGGGCGCGTGTAGTTCTGCTGTTTTGCAACAGTTGCAAACGATAGTAAACAGTCCAAAACAGCTAATTTTTCAGCATTTTGCTGCAAAATTGGAACTTCTGAAAGTACTTTTATACGCAATTCAGCAAAGAGCCTTTGTTCTAATTCGAGTATTTTCTCTTCTGCAGAGAGAATTTTACTTTCAAAATCTTTCAAAATAGGAGTTGTATAGCGTTCAGCATTGGTTAAAGTTTGTTTGCGTTCGTAATCTTGTGGGACTTTGTCTTTGTGTGGATTTGTAATTTCGATGTAATATCCAAAAACATTGTTATAACTTACTTTCAAGGAAGATATACCTGTTCGAAGGCGTTCGCTTTCTTGGAAATCAGAGAGCCATTTTTTTGCAGAATATTTAGCATTGACAAAATCATCGAGCTCTTCGCAGAAACTTTGACGGAAAATGTTGCCATTGCCATAATTTACAGCTGGCTCATCAATGAGAGCATTTTCAATTGTTAGAACTAACTCATCAAGTGGATGGAGCGTTTTATTTATTTCGGTAATCAATTTCGCTTTGAAATCACAAAGCACTTGTTTTAGCTCGGGAATAATTTTGAGCGTATTTTTTATGGCGATCAAATCACGAGGATTTGCACGCCCGGAGGCGACTTTTGCCGAAAGGCGTTCTAAATCAGAAACTTGCGAGAGAATTTGTCTCAATAATTTGGTTACTTCGAAGTTATCGAATAATTCTTCGACAGCATCGAGCCTGCGATTTATTAGATCTAAATCTTTAAGTGGATGAGTAATCCAATGTTTGAGTTGGCGACTACCGATTGCAGTTACAGTTCTATCGAGCACTTTAATTAGAGCACCGTCTTGCGAACCAGAAAAGGAGTATGTAAT
>DAIPLL010000226.1:0-1777 GCA_036769265.1 Kapaibacterium sp. (SeqCode) | reverse complement strand
GAATAAGCTACAGATGTTAAACTCCGTATGCGTGAACGTCGTATGCCTGCTGGACAGGGTCCAAAACGTCCAAGAGTTAAAGAAACAACCGAAGAAACAGCTGAAACTGCTGAAAATACAGATACCACAACTGAAACAAGTGCTCAATAGATATAAATTTAGAAGGGAACGCACCAAGTCCCCTTTTTTTTGTAAAAGAAATTTGTTTAACTATTTATAGATAAAAATATGCCTGAAATCACACATCAAATGGTAAAAACATTGCGCGAAAAAACTGGCGCAGGTATGGCTGATTGCAAAAAAGCATTAGTTGACGCTAATGGTGATATGAACGAAGCTATTGAAATTCTTCGCAAAAAAGGTGCAGCATCAGCAGCAAAACGTGCTGACCGCGTTGCCAGCGAAGGTATTATAGCAACTCGTCTATCAGAAGACCGTAAGCTTGCTGCAATCGTTGAAGTAAACTGTGAAACAGACTTTGTTGCCCGTAATGCTGAATTTGAAAGTTATGTAAATAAAGTTGCTGATGCACTGCTCGGGAATGAAATTAATAACGTTGATGAATTAATGAAAATTCAAGTTAATGGCGATTCAATCGAAGGAATTCATAACGAAATTTTAGCAAAATTTGGTGAAAAAATTGATATCCGCCGTTTTGAACGAATAAAAACAGAAGGTTCAATAGCTACTTACAACCACGCTGGTAATAAACTTGCAGTAGTAATTGAAGTTTCTGCTCCAAATTTAAACGATACAGCATTTGCTCTCCTACGTGATATAGCGATGCAAATAGCAGCAATGAACCCACAGTTCATTGATCGCAATGATGTAGATCAAGCAACTTTAGCTAAAGAAAAAGAAATTTACGTACAACAAGCAATAGATAGTGGCAAACCAGCTGATATTGCTGATCGAATCGCAACTGGTAAACTCGAAAAATTCTACCAAGAGCAATGCCTTGTGGAACAAGCATTTGTAAAAGATGCAAATATAACAGTTGGAGATGTTGTAAAAGAAATTTCTAATATAGTTGGTAGCGAAGTAAAAATATTAAGCTTCCGTCGTTATTTATTAGGTGAAAATCTCTAATTAATGGAAATGGAACCTAAATACAAAAGAATACTATTAAAATTGAGTGGCGAAGCCTTAATGGGCGAACGTGAATTTGGAATAGATCCCGAAGTGCTCAAAACCTTCGCACTCGAAATTTACGACGTCTATAAATTAGGCGTTCAAATTGGCATAGTGATTGGTGGTGGGAATATTTTTCGTGGAATACAAGCTGCTGCTCACGGGATTGACAAAGTTTCAGGCGATCAGATGGGAATGCTTGCAACAGTAATAAATTGCATTGCATTTCAAAATGCTTTGGAGGATATTGGTATTCCTACACGCTTACAAACTGCTATTAAAATGGAACAAATAGCTGAGCCTTTTATACGTCGCCGTGCTATACGCCATTTGGAAAAAGGACGCGTTGTACTTTTCGGAGCTGGCACTGGAAATCCCTATTTTACAACCGACACTGCTGCTGTATTACGTGCAATTGAAATAGAAGCAGAGCTTATTTTGAAAGGGACACGTGTTGATGGTGTTTACAATTGTGATCCAGAAAAACACAACGATGCTGTAATGTATAAGACTTTATCTTTTCGCGATGTGCTTTCACAAGATTTAAAAGTAATGGACCACACAGCTATCACACTTTGCCATGAATACAACTTACCAATAAAAGTGTTCAATATCAACATTAAAGGTAATTTTTTGAAAATTATCG
>DAIPLL010000225.1:0-1777 GCA_036769265.1 Kapaibacterium sp. (SeqCode) | reverse complement strand
TATTTTTTGCGCACAATCATCGAGAAAGTTTCTTCAAGAATTCCTTGAAGTAAGTCTCTGTCGATGTTTTTGGCTTTTGCCATCTCCATAAAAGCATCAACGATAGTCTTTTTGTCTATCTTGTGCTTTGATACACGTCTTGCCATTTTACCTAAAATTAATTGTTTTTTAAAATAAATTTATTATTTATCGTTAAAGTTTATATCTTTTGTACTAAATTTAAATATTTAATACAAAAAATGGGCTTGAAATTTACGAGCCCATCTCTAATTGAGATGTTCAAAATTAAGCAAAATTATTGATATTGAAAAATGTTTTTTTAAATTACTATAAATAAAGGAGTTCTTATGCCATTTAAAAGCATAGATTATTTTAATTTGGATGAATTGTTTACCGAAGAAGAGCTTCTTATTAGAGACTCCATAAGAAAATTTGTAGATGACGAAGTTCTTCCAATTATAGAAGAATATTACTTCGCAGGGAAATATCCTGAACAATTAACTCCAAAGCTCGCAGAACTGGGAGTTTTCGGCATAACGCTTTCGCCTGAGTTTGGTGGTGCTGGTGCTAATTATACATCTTATGGTCTTGCAATGCAAGAGCTCGAACGTGGAGACTCAGCTGTTCGCTCTTTTGCTTCCGTGCAAAATTCGCTTGTGATTTATCCAATTTCACGTTATGGGAGTGAAGAACAAAAACGCAAATGGCTACCTCGTCTTGTTAGTGGAGAAGCAATTGGCTGCTTTGGACTGACTGAACCCGATTACGGATCAAATCCAGCTGGGATGATAACTACAGCAAAGAAAATTGATGGTGGGTATCTGCTCAATGGCGCAAAAATGTGGATTACAAACGGCACAGTTGCTGATATTGCAGTAGTTTGGGCAAAGTTGGATGGCGAAATTCATGGATTTCTTGTTGAAAAAAACACAAAAGGTTTTTCTGCTCCAGAAATGAAAGGCAAGCACTCATTGCGCGCTTCTGTTACTTCGGAATTGATTTTCGAAGATTGCGAAATACCGGAAGAAAACATATTAAATGTATCAGGGCTACGCGGACCGCTTTCGTGCTTAAATCAAGCAAGGTATGGTATCGCTTGGGGTGCTGTTGGGGCAGCTCTTGCAGTATTTCATTCAGCTTTGGAATACTCCAAATCACGAATTCAATTTGGCAAACCAATTGCAAAATTCCAATTGACGCAGGAAAAATTAGTTTGGATGCTGAACGAAATAACAAAAGCACAGCTTGTCTGCTATCATCTTGGTCGGCTTATGGACGAAGGCAAAGCACGTCCCGAGCAAATATCTTTCGCAAAACGTAATAATGTCGAAATAGCTTTGCAGTGCGCCAGAATTGCTCGTGAAATTCACGGAGCAAATGGTATCTTAGGAGAATATCCTATTATGAGGCACGCTGCAAATCTTGAATCTGTTAAAACTTATGAAGGCACTCACGAAATTCACACGCTCATTTTGGGACGTGATATTACTGGTATGGATGCATTTGAGTAGGAGAAAGTGAATGTTAAAAAACAAAGCAAAATTTACTTCAACTGAAATTAAAGCTATTTTTGGCGAAAATAATGTTCAAAATCTCATTAATGATGAATTTATAGGAGTTTCAATCGACACTCGTTCACTTGATAAGGGGGAGATTTTCATTCCACTTATTGGTGAAAAGATTGATGCTCATAATCATTTGCCAGAAGCTTATCAAAAAGGCGCTTCACTTGCATTTGTTTCACATAGATGGTATAAAAACAATAGTGCAAAAATTG
>DAIPLL010000040.1:0-10596 GCA_036769265.1 Kapaibacterium sp. (SeqCode) | reverse complement strand
AAAAGTGAACGCAAGCTTTGTTCTTGTGGTTTAAATTGAGCTTGAACATTCATTGTCAGTATTACTGATAATATAAGAATTAACTTTTTCATAATTATCTCAAAACAGTTGATTGTGAATTTGTTATTAAAACTTCACCATTTGAACTAACAGTTCCTACAAGTACGACATTGCTTTGATTATTACGTTTAACACGCACTATATCGCCTTCTCCACCATCTTGCAATGCAGTGCCAAGCGTTTTAATTACAACTGCACCAGATTGTGCAATGATTGTAACAACCTGTCCCTTTTTTATGAGTATCTGACTTGACAAGTCTTGTAATTTTATTGGACTATTTTTTGGAATACCGTTTCGAACAACTTTACCAATTATTGAATTATCTTTTGCGAGTTCATTTTCGTTGTAATTTGATATATCAAGTCGTTTATATGCAATATCGTTAGGATTTAAAATTTCACCAATACGAATGACTCTTTGAGCAATTGGCAATGTAAGATATTTAGAAATTTTCACTCTAATTTGTTCAGTTGTAATCAGCTTCTCATCTTTATAGAAGTCAATCCATACAAATCCCAATCCTTTAAAATCACTAAAATTATGTCTTAAGTTTGCTTTAATAGAGTTTTCAGCAAATGAAATCGGCTTTATATTTTGAACAATTTGAATTTCAATATCATCTGTTGTTTGTGATTTAAGGAATGCAATGATAGCATTTTCAATCCTTTCGCTGGAAAATGTTGATTGTGCAGAAATTTTAATGGTAAAAATTGAAAAAAAAGATATTAAAAGCAATATTTTAGAAATCTTTGTCATCATTATTACCGTTTTAAATTAACAGCTGTCGATAAAATATCATCAGCAGTTTTAACAGATTTAGAGTTTAGTTCATAAGCACGTTGGGCTGTAATCATATTAACCATTTCTTCAACAATATCAACATTTGCACTTTCTAAATGATATTGGATGATATCACCCGTATTGTTAGTTCCAGGAATTTCAAAAAAAGCGCGCCCCGAAGCTGGCGTTTCTTCGTAAAAATTATCACCAACTGATTTTAAACCAGCAGGATTAATGAAGCGAGCAAGTTCGATCTGACCTAAAACAGTTGCATCAGTGGAATTTTCGGTTAGAATGCTTACAACTCCATCGCGTGAAATTTGCACTTCAATAGCATCAGATGGAATTGTGAAACCTGGATCGAGTGCATACCCTTGAGAAGTAACAATTTGCCCGTTTCTATCGAGCTGGAAAGAACCATCACGAGTATAAACCAGACTGCTATCAGGTTTGCGAACGACGAAAAAACCCTCGCCGTTTATTGCCAAATCCAAAGGATTATTTGTGGAGGTTAGATCACCTTGTCGAAAAATCTTTGTAGTGGATACAATTTCTGTTCCAGAACCAATTTGCACTTCATTCAGTGGTTCAACTCCGCTTCGAGCAACGTTACCAGCGGGACGCAGTGTCTCGTAAAGTAGATCTTGAAATTCTGGACGAACTTTTTTAAAACCAGTCGTATTGACATTTGCGATATTATTTGCGATAATTTCTACATACCGTTGCTGAGCGGTAAGCCCAGTGGATGCGGTTCTTAATGTCTTATCCATTTTTTAACATCCTTGTTTATTTTACTATTGATATCTTCCTAATGCGATACTTTTGTCGAGTGTGCTATCATTTGTTGCTATAACTTTACTTCCTGCTTCGAACATTCTTTGTAGCTCGATTAGCTCGACCATTTCTTTTACAACGTTTACATTCGAGCCTTCAATCCATCCTTGTTTGATAACAACTTTATCAGGATCCACAGGTTCAACATCAGCCATCCATTTTGCTATGAAGTGTTGATTTGAGATTCGCTGAATAGTGTTGTTATCTTGAGGTTTGGCGATGATTATGGTGCCAATATCTTTATTGTTTGCGAAAACGTGTCCGTTTTCGGTAATTTTAATTTCAACAGATTTGAAATCAGTAGTGCCTTCCTTTGAAACTAAAAATTCTTTTGGTATGACCAAATCACCGCCATAACCTTGTAATTTTTTGCCATCCTTGGCAATAATTTCACCTTCCGTGTTTATTGTAAAATTTCCTGCTCGAGTTAGATAATCCTTACCTTCCAAGTCTTTTAGAACAAAGAAACCTTCACCTTGGATTGCTAAATCCAGCGGATTATCAGTTTGCTGATAATTGCCAGCCTCGAACACCGTATAAGAACCGATTGGGGGATCGTTTTGTTCTGCATCACCTTTCACATTATAAAAATTGGCTCTTGCATCGATCAAATTTCTTTCAAATACACCTTGACGTTTAAAGCCTGCTGTATTTGCATTTGCCATATTATTGGCTGTAACCTCAAGTCGGGTTTGCTGATTAAGCATTCCCAACGCTGCTGTAAAAAATTCCTTCAACATTTTTCGTTCATCCTGAATTTCAAATTTTATTCAACAATGATTATGCCATCAAGAAATATGATTAACGGACTAAAGCAATATTTTATCTAAGTTGATTATTTTAAAGATAGTTAGAGTTGATTTAATTTAAGAAGATAGGCGTTTAATATTCTACATTATAAAACTTTATGCTGAAAATTAACCACCAATTATAATAATAACCAACAATTAATTTTCTATTAAAGTTGTAGGTAGTTTTAAATAGAAGGTTGAACCTTCGCCGAGTTTGCTTTCTACGCGAATTGATCCTTTATTGATTTTTGAAAATTCATTACATAGCACAAGTCCAAGTCCAGTACCTGTCTCGTTTGCTGTACCAAGAGATGAATTATAGTTATCGATTTTAAACAAACCATCGATAGTAGCTTCATCAATACCAATACCGTTGTCTTTTACGAATAATTCTATGAAGTTATCATCTAAATATTGATAACCAATGATAACAGTGCCATCGTAATTAGAAAACTTAATTGCGTTAGAGATTAAATTTCTCAAAATTGTGTTAAGTAGATTTAAATCAGAATACACTTTGATAGGAGTTTCTATTGTATTTATCAAAACAATTTTTTTGGCTTTAGCAGTTTCAGAAGCAAGCTCAATATTCATTTGTACAATTTTTTTTAAATCAACAAACTCAGGCATATAAGATATTCGACCACGTTGTATTCGCGACCAATTAAGTAAGTTTTCGATCAACTTGTGCAAATTACTTGCAGATTTGTTCAAAGCTAAAGCCAGCTCTTTAATTTCATCTGATGAAAGCTCGTGAATTTTTTGGTTTAAATATTTTGTCAAACTCATAAAACCTTGAAAAGGAGAAACCAAATCGTGCGCAATGATAGAGAAAAACTTATCTTTAGCAGCAATTGATGCTTTAAGTCGCTCTTGTGATGCTTGAAGTTGGCGATTTAGTTCCATAATTTCCGTAGCGCGCTCATCAGTGAGTCTATTAGATAATTTGAGAGCAACAATGAGATTTTTCATTTCTTCTTCATTACGTCTTTGTTCAGTTATATCTGCTGCCGAGCAAACAAGAAACTCTACTTCATTACTTTCAAAATTAACTTTTGGGGTTACTTTAATCTTAAGTAAGCGTTTGTTACCAAGCTTATTAAAAATGAACTTATCAAAATATTGAGGATACTTGATTTTCCAAACTTTTGTGAACACATCCTTTAAATCATCGGCTTCATATTTTGGGAGAAAATCTTCCAAATAGAGATTTTGTGATTTTTCTTCCAAACCGAAGAAATCAGCAAAAGAATGATTATAAAGCTTTATTTTTGAAGGTGTCTGCATATACCAGATCATTAAATCCACATTATCGAGAAGCAATTGCTGCAATACGTTTTGTTCAGATAGTTTAAGCTCGGCGATTTTTCTTTCAGTTATATTTTCTATAATAATTATTCCACCTTTGATTTCATCTTTGCGAACGAGCGGGACTGCACGTACATTACAATAATACTCATTTTTTGAATTAATTTTTATTATAATCTCTTTCAATTCAACAATATGATTTTGAAGAACATTTTTTACTTCTTGACAGTAAGCAGGCTCGCAAAAGCTTAATGAAGAAAGTTCTTTACCTAAGATATCTTCTTTCTTGAAAAGATTTTTCAGGAAATTTGTAAAAAAATAATCATTTGCAAAATTAATTTTGCCTAATTTATCGATTACAATAATTGAAATTGGTGATTTATCAGCAAGAATGCGGTATTTCTCTTCGCTTTCAAGAAAGGCTTTTTCTAATTTTTTACGTTTTGTAATATCATTAATTTGCAAAGCAATGAACTTATTATCAAAAGGATATGCAGTGATTTCATAGAAATGGCTACCATCAACAGATAAAATCTCAAAAACACTTGGAATATTTAAATTTATTATTTTATTGAAAAATTGGAAAACATTGGGCGAAAAAACATTGCTGAAAGAACTTAAATGCTTATTTATTAAGTCGCTTCTTTTAACATTAAAGAAATCTTCAAATGCTTGATTTAAATCAATGAAAATAAAATCAAATTTCTTTTCGTCAATGGGCACAATTTCAAAGATAACAAATGCACTATTCATCTTTTCGATGAATGCATTATAAATTTCTTCTCTATTCATTTCTACACTTATATATTTAACTTAGAGTATATATAATCGACACTTTTGAAAATTTCTTTAAAATCGAAGAGTTTTTCGAGCTCATTTTCAGAAAAATGACTCATTAGCGCTGAATTTTCCTTAAGGCTCTGAATAAACGGTATATGCTCGTTCCAAGTGCGCATAGCGGACTTTTGCACAAGTTCATAAGCAACTTGTCGTTTAAGTCCTTTGCGAGCAAGCGCAAGCAACACTTTCTGAGAGTTGTAGAGCCCGAGAGTAATATCCAAATTTTTTTTCATATTATCAGGATAAACTATAAGATTTTCGAGTAGATTTATTGCTCTTCGAAGAATGTAATGGCAAGAGATTGTGCTATCAGGAAAGATAATGCGCTCCACCGAAGAGTGCGAAATATCACGTTCGTGCCAAAGAGCATTGTTTTCAATCGCTGCAAGTGCATTTGTTCGAAGAAGACGAGCTTGACCGCAAATATTTTCGCTACTAATTGGATTGCGTTTGTGTGGCATTGCTGAACTACCTTTTTGCCCTTTTGCAAAATATTCTTCGGCTTCGAGCACTTCGGTACGTTGGAGATGTCGTATTTCGGTTGCAATTTTTTCGAGCAAAGAGCCAATCATAGCAAGCGTATGCAAAAATTGTGCATGACGATCTCTTTGTACCACTTGCGTAGAAATAATTGAGGGATGCAAACCGAGCTTTTCGCAAACATATTCTTCGATAAATGGCGGGATATTTTCGTATGTACCAACAGCACCACTAATTTTACCAACTGCTATTTCATTAATTGAATCTTCAAGTCGCTTGATATTTCGGCGGCACTCATCTAACCAAAGAGCGAACTTCAATCCAAAAGTCATTGGTTCAGCATGGATTCCGTGGCTACGACCAATACAAATAGTATATTTATGTTCGCGTGCGCGCTTAATTAGAACTTGCTCTAAATTGCGTAGCTCCTGTAAAATAAGCTCACCAGCTTGTTTTGCTTGCACTGCAAGAGCTGTATCAAGAACGTCCGATGAAGTCATCCCATGATGTATAAAGCGTGATGCTTCTCCGACTTGTTCTTCTATGCTTGTAAGAAACGCAATGACATCGTGTTTGGTAGTTTGTTCTATTTCATTTATTCGTTTAATATCTATTTTAGCTTTATTTCTTATTTCTGGGATTATTTCTTTTGGTGCTATACCGAGTTGCACTTGTGCTTCGCAAGCTAAAATTTCTATTTCAAGCCAAATTTTGTATTTATTTTCCTCAGACCAAATTTGAGCCATTTCTGGCAAAGTATATCTTTCAATCATATTAAGAAACAGTTAAATTTTTAAACAAAACATTATCAAAATTAAATAAAATTATTTATTTTTCTTAATCAATTTGTACAAAATGATTAATTAAATTAAAAAATTGAGAATGATAATGAAATTTCAAATAAAATTGACTATTATATTATTTGCAATAATTTTTGCAAATATAGATTTATTCTGCAAAAATCCACTGTGCGCATTTCGAGCTGATAAGGTTTGGTATTTTTTGAATGATGACGGAACAGAAATGTGTCCGTCAATGATATTAGATGGAATATCTCATTTTTCGGAGGGCAAGTTTGCTGCTCGCAAAAGAAACAAAGATACTGTGTATTTCGCTTATTTCAATACTGCTGGAAAAGAACTTTTTAAGGTTAATACATCACTACCATTACAATTCAAGCAAGGATATGCTTTAACTGTTAAATTCTTAGATGAAAAAGGAACGCAAAGACTATACGGGATGATCGACAGCAATGGTAATATTATCTTCGATAATGTATTGCCCGATGCATTAGAATTTAGTGATTCGCTTGCTTATATTGATAATGATGAAAGGAAAGGCTATATTGATTTGCAAGGTAATTTTAGAATTACTCTTGATGATAAATACGTTGGTTATAGATTTTCGGAAGGATTGGCAGCTATTTCTGATGCTGACTTGAAGTTAGGTTTTATCAATAAGAAAGGCGAAATTGTAATTCCGTTGAAATACGATGAAGGTGGAGAATTTTCCGAAGGCTTGTGCAAAGTTTATAGTGAAGGTGGTTTTGGCTATATCAATAAAAATGGCGATTTGGTCATTGCACATCGATTTGATGAAGCTCGTAATTTCTGTGAGGAAAGAGCTTTCGTGGGCATGCTCGACGACAACAACGAGCTAATCTGGGGATTTATAGATAAAGACGGGCGAATGATTGAAACTTTTATTTATAAAGCTGTAAACGATTTCAGCGAAGGTTTAGCATCAGTAAAAAAAGATAAATTATGGGGCTTTATCGATAAAAATGGTAACACTATCATTGATTTCCAGTATTCTGATGCTGATAGTTTTTATAATAATTTAGCTTTTGTTATTGATAGAGCAAATAAAAGAGCGGGATACATCAACAAAAAGGGTGAATTTGTCATTGATTTTAACAAATTTGAAGTTTTAATCGATTTTAGAAGTAATAAAAAGTTTTATTCATTTAGTAAATAATGAAATTTTGCACTTATATTTTTTTTGTGATCGTATCTTGCTATATTTTAAAAGCAGAAATTGATACTAACATAGTTTATAGAACTTCGCAGGTTAATGTTATTTCTGAAAGAATACTTTCACACAAGGAATTTGAAATAGCAACAAGCAGAATTATAACTAAAAGCGAGATCGAAAGAACAAACTTTTTTCAGGTATCCGAAGTAATTTCAAAATCTCCCGGTGTTTATATCAAAAATTACGGCGGTTTGGGTGGGCTAAAAACCATTTCTATTCGTGGAACAAGCTCGACACAATCGGTTATAGCTTTTGATGGCATTGTGCTCAACTCAATGCAGAATGGGAGTTATGATTTATCTGGAATACCACTTACTCTGATTAACAAAGTTGAGATTGTTCGTAGTGGCAATAGCAGTTTCTTCGGTAGCAATGCTATTGCGGGAGCAGTGAATTTCCTTACTGAAATCAATCAAAACAAAACAATTGAGATATACTCAAAATATTCATCAATTGATGAACTACAAACTTCTACAATTTATAATTTTGAAATTAAAAAAATAAAAAATGCGATAAATTTTGATTGGACGCGTTCATCTGGTGAATATCCATTTCAGTTTAAGCAATTCGGTGAAACAAAGCAAATTAAACGAAAGAATGCCGATTATCAAAACTTTTCTTTTGCCTACAACAACGAATATGTGAATAATTCTCTAATTTTGAAGAACAATCTTATAACTGAATTTTCACAACGTGGAGTTCCAGGTGCTGTTCTACAAGGACGTATTGAAGCAACAAAAGCAAGGCTCGACGAAAACAAATTGTTTTTCAAAACAGGCTTAGACATTTTACTTAAAAATAATATAATGTTAGAAATCGACGGAGCTTATAAATTCTCTTACCTGAATTATAAAGATCCAGAATTGCCTAATTTTGATCAATTTGGGACAGATAATAATTATTATTCAAACGATTTGGTTTTCCAATCAAAGTTTAGCTTTACTGATCTAAGCTATGAATTAAACTTCAAGCTTGGCATAAATTATTCACAACTACGAGGTGATATGCTGGATAGAGCCGTTGAAGGTCGAGTAAGCAGGTTAAATCCTAATTTAGCGGCAAGCTATTCACATAAAGAAAGCAATTTTTTAGGGAATTTGCTTACAAATTGTTCGATAAGAATTGATTTTTTCGATGATGGGCATCCTGCAATATCTCCAACAGTTGGACTACGTTGTGATTTTGAATATTTATCATTGAAAATTGTAAATTCTTATAATTTTCGAAAGCCTAATTTTAACGAAATGTATTATTTCAATTTTGGTACTCGGGAATTGAAACCTGAAAGATCGTTAAATTCAACCATAGGAATTGTTTCAAATATTTTTGATAATTTATCAATAGAGTTAAATGGTTTTATTATTTCGACAAGAGATCAAATTATCGCTGTTCCTAAAAGTCCAATCTCGTGGAGTGCGTCAAATATAGAAAAAGTCGCGCAAAAAGGATTAGAATTCTCTTTGGAGGGAAATTTTAAGCCAATACGATTAGATAACTTAACTTTTAACTGGACTTTGCAACAAGCTTTAAATAAAACAAAACATTCATATTATTACAACAAACAAATTCCACTAACACCACAGGAATTAATTAATGGTTTTTTGATTTTCAATTTTGATTATTTTAAGCTAAATATTGATTTTGATTACACATCGTTTAGATATATAGATCCTGAGAACAACAAAAGATGGATTTTACCTGAATATTATTTGTTAAATGTTGGTATAAATTTTCCGATTGAATACAACAAATTAAAATTCAGTTTGCAATTCGATGTAAAAAATCTTTCAAATAAGCAATATGAGATAATTCCTAATTATCCTATGCCCCGCAGGCAATTTATTATGGGTATGAAGTTTGAATATTAATTACCAAGTCCATTCGTGTTTGCTTTCACGAGTCATAAGCTCAGTTATAGCTTCTTTTGGAGATAAATTATCGAAGAGAATTCTATAGACCTGGTATGTGATGGGCAATTCGATATTGTGTATTTTCCCAAGATTAAGTGCAGAGATAGTAGTGGCAACACCTTCGGCAACCATTTTCATATTTGATGTTATCTCGGACAGTGATTTACCTTTTCCGATAAGTTCACCTACAAAACGATTTCGGCTGTGTTTGCTATTGCAAGTAACAAACAAATCGCCCAAACCAGCAAGCCCGGAGAAAGTCCAGGGATGAGCACCGCAAGCAACTCCAAGTCGAACAATTTCGGCTAAGCCACGCGTTATAAGGGCTGCTTTAGTATTATCGCCATAGCCGAGGCCATCGATAATACCAGATGCAATAGCAAGAACATTTTTAAGAGCGCCACCTATTTCTGTACCGATAACATCGTTAGAAGTATAAACACGGAATTCTTTTGTAGAGAACATTTCTTGAGTTAATTTTGCTTTTGTCAGATCATTCGAGGCGGCAACAACTGTTGTAGGAACTTGTCGTGCAACTTCTTCAGCATGAGATGGACCACTTAGGACAACAAAATTATCTTGATTTAAATTTAGCAAATCGTTGAAAACTTCTGAAATTCGTTTTGTTGTAGTTTGTTCGATTCCTTTAGAGGTGTTAATCAAAATTTTGTTTGAAAAATCAATATGTTTGATTTGTGAATAGACTTTACGGATAAATTGAGTCGGAATAGCATTAATAAACAAATCATAATTTGCAATTTCATTTAAATTATTAGTTGCAATAAGGTTTTGATTTAGTTTAATATTTGGTAGAAAAGTGTTGTTTGTATGGTTTTTGTTAATTTCATCGGCAACTTCTTTTTCGTTAGCCCAAATGAGCACATCTAAGCGGTAGGACAGCAAGTTTGCAAGTGTAGTCCCCCAGCCACCAGCACCAACGACAAAAATTTTATCCAACTTTAATTTTCCGCTTTACCAAAAATTCTTATTAAATGTAGGCTTTTAAATCGATTTTCTTGACCGTGTAAAAGCCGTTTAATGTTAGAGCGGTGAGTATAAATTACGAGTAAAGTTATAAAAATTGAAAATGTAACTAATATTTCGTAGTTTGGAATATTAACGTGGAATAAGTTATAGCGAACAATAAGAGAACCCGGCAAAGTAAATGCAGCGGCTATTGAACCAAGAGAAATGTAACCTGAAAAAATTACAGCTAAAATGAATATACCTAATGCAATAGAAACATCCACAGGCAAAATTGCAACAAGCATACCAGCCGCAGTGTTTATTCCCTTACCACCACGAAAACCTACAAAAGCCGAGAATACGTGACCTAAAACAGCGGAAACACCAGCAATAATTTTTATAATTGTCATATGTTCAAATGATGTTGCATTTGGAAAAGTTACACCAGTAGCAAAAAGCGGTGCAATAACAATAACAGCCAAAACGCCTTTTAATATATCTATAATTTGCACTAAAAGTCCCCATTTCCAACCTAATACTCTAAAAGCATTAGTGCTACCCATATTCCCACTGCCTTTTTGGCGTATATCAA
>DAIPLL010000224.1:1586-1819 GCA_036769265.1 Kapaibacterium sp. (SeqCode) | reverse complement strand
TACCAATGGTTCTGCGAATTTGAAAATGTTGCGTGGATACATAATTAACCAGATGTTTGATGAATTAATTCTCGACCAAAACTGCAACTATGAGCATTCCTTCGAAAACGCAATTTTAAACAACCCACTACAAACCATTGCGGCTTGCAGTAATATTCTTAATCTGAAATCTCTTCACTCTGAAATAAAGCCAGTCTTCGAGAAGTTGAAACATACTGTTTTAAAGCTAAATT
>DAIPLL010000224.1:0-1576 GCA_036769265.1 Kapaibacterium sp. (SeqCode) | reverse complement strand
CCTATATACGGGCTTAGTGGGCGGTTGGATCTGCTCGGAGAATATCGTAACGAGCTCCACACAATTGAACTAAAAAGCGGTACTGCCCCAACGAGCAACCTTATTTTTGTTGATTACGATAAAACCTATAATATCAAAGTTTGGAAAAATAACATAGTGCAAGCTGTTGCTTGTTATGTTCATCCAATTTAATAAAAAAATCCTTGAAAACTTTATAAGCTGCAAGGATTTTTTTTCTGTGGGTAAGTTCATTGCTGAGGAAAATCTCATCGATTTGTTCAAAGCAGTATTTTGCAAAATCAACATTTATCATTCATCGGGTCTAATATCTTTAATAGAAATTTGAGGAGCACGCTGACCGTAGAAATTATGAGTTTCTAAGTTGTAGATAATAGAGAAAGATTTGCCACCAGTGCAAAGGTTAATTTTATGAGCAAGATTAGGACCGATTGCATCAATAACAAAATTATTTTGGATGGCACGGAATTTAATGCTATTGCTACCGATGATTTTAACACCATTGACAGAACGGACACCACGGGAGAAGAAATAGGGCTTGTTATTGACAAAGCCGAATGGTGCAAATTTACTAAGTATCTTCAAGAACTGAGGTGAAAGCTCGTTGAACTGCAATTCGGCATCAATTTCGATTTTTGGGACGAGCATATCTTCGGTTATGTGTTGGTGGGCGATTTCATCGAGAGCTTCGCGGAAAGCAGGGATGTTTTCGATTTTGAGTGAAAGCCCAGCAGCGTGCTTGTGCCCACCAAATTCAATCAAAAGATGTTCGCATTTTTTCAAGGCGGCGTGAATATCGAAGTTAGTGCTACTACGAGCCGAGCCTATTGCGATACCAGCAAATGTAGTAAGGAAGACGGTTGGGAGGTGGAACTTATCAACGAGCCGAGAAGCGACAATGCCGATAACTCCTGCATGCCAGTTAGGTCCGTGGATGACAAGGCTGCGTCGATCTTTTTCGGCGAGCAGTTGCTCAGCGATAGGGATAGCTTCTTCGAAGGACTGTTGGTCAAATAGACGACGTTTGCGGTTTTCGTCTTCGAGCTGTTGAGCGATGCGGAAAGAGGCATATTCATCCTGCTGAATCATCATTTCGACGCTACGGCGCGGGTCGCCAAGGCGTCCGGCTGCATTGATAAGCGGGGCAATTGCATAAACGATGTTAGAAGCAGTGATTTGCCCTAATTTAAGCCCAGTGCAATAAATTAAGCCTTTAATTCCGGGGCGTGGATCTTCGTTAAGCTGCTTTAAACCGTAGTAAACCATTATGCGGTTTTCGCCGATGAGCGGCACCATATCGGCAGCAGACGATATAGCAACAAAATCCAAATATTTATAAGCCAGTTCGGGCTTACCAATAACTTGAGAAATTGCCTGAATAAGCTTGAAAGAGACACCGCAGGCAGCAAGAGATTTGAAAGGATATTGGCATCCGGGAATTAAAGGATCCAAAATTGCGTAAACATCGGGGAGTTCGTCACCAGGTTCGTGGTGGTCGCATATACTGGTATCCACCCCGTGCTCTTTTGCTTTATTAAGGGCATCAAAAGAGGTAATG
>DAIPLL010000223.1:0-1861 GCA_036769265.1 Kapaibacterium sp. (SeqCode) | reverse complement strand
GTTACAAATTTTGTATAGAGCAAGTATTTGTAACTTTGAATTTCACTTTTCTGTTGAATCTTTTTCTGTATAACTTTTCTCATAAGACGAGTGCCAGGATCCTCCGCAATTACCTCTATGGCATTTAGAAGTGCAGGATTAGTCTTTAATTTTACAACTAAATCTCTGACATCGTTCTTTAGGTCTATCTTTAAAATATATTTTTCTCTCCCTATCATAGAAAATATTACTTGATGAGAACCTCTTTCCATTTCTAATTTGAATTTGCCTTGTGAATTTGTGTAAGTTCCTCGTATTTCGTCAGCCACACGAACTGTAACGGAACGCAACGGTTCACCATCTTCCTCAGAGAGAACAACACCCTCGAGTGTGAAAAACTTTTTTTCGGTTGATAGTAAAGGGTTGAACGCAAATAAAAATATTGCAATAATTGCAAATTTGATCATAAACAACTCTTAATTTTTAGTCAAGACGAATAATTATTGAATTTGTTTATTGCTTATTAAATAAAAGAATTAGGTTTTTGAATTGCATAATTTAGCAATTTCAAATATTCTTTTTGAGGAATTTCTATTGCTCCGAGTTGAGCTGTGAAATGATTAATATATTGTGAATCGATAAAAACGAAGTTTTTTGCTTTTAAATGATGCACCAGATAACAAAAAGCGGCTTTTGAAGCATTCTTTATATGATTAAACATTGATTCCCCGAAATAAGCTGAACCAATAGCAACACCATATAAGCCGCCACAGATTTTCCCTTCTTTCCAAGTTTCGATAGAATGAGCATAACCTCGATGATGCAAATCTACATAAGCATCAATGATTTCGTCGGAAATCCATGTATCTTCACGGTTGGCACATTGCTCGATAACATATTCGAAATTTTCGTTGATTGTAAAATCAAAGTGGTCTTTTTTTATTGATTTTATAATTGATCGCGGAATTTTATATTCATTTAAAATAAACACTGCACGCATATCTGGACTATGCCAATAAACTTGCCCCCAGCGTGAAGAAGCCATTGGAAAATAGCCTGAGCAATAAGCTTTAATTAATATTTCTGGAGTAAGAAAGCTCAACATTTATTTTGTACAGTTTATTCTATAAAAAGGTATCCCAATACGACGGCAAAAATTTTCCTTATTAGTAACAGGATAGTTCCATTCATCATCATTTTCAACAATATGAACGTGAAATTTTTTGAATTGCTCCAACGTTTCCAAATGATACTCGTGCACTGTTAGTACATCAGTTGCAAGCAGAAGTTTGCCATTTTTTTTAAGAATGCGATATATTTCAACAAGAAAATTAAAATTGAAAGCGCGTCTTTTGAGGTGTTTTTTCTTAGGCCAGGGATCAGGAAATAAATAAAACACTTCTGTTATGCTCTCATCTTCAATAAACGGGAGTCCATTGACAACAGAATAACGGATGACGGATACATTCTTCAATTCTTCGCCTTTGATAACGCTTTGAAGCCATTCCACTGGCAAAGGTCTTACCTCGATACCTAAGAAATTTTGTTCTGGATGCAAAAGAGACATTTCAAGAAGGAATTTACCTTTGCCACAGCCAATGTCTAAGGTATCAGGTGGTAATTTATTTTCAAAATGCTCAGCCCAATTAATTTTTTCAATCAGCGGTGGATAACCCTTAGGAATAATTTTTAGTTCGCTTGCAGGTAAATAAAAATTTGGTGATGTATGATGCCTTAATCTTTCAGGTAAAGGATATTTTGAAAAATCAATCATTAGTATCCTCGTTTTTAATAGGTAAATTTTTCCACAAACGTTCTGAGTTTATAAGTGTCATTGCACGAGCTGCACCGAATTCAACAACTGTCTCTATGGATTGAACAG
>DAIPLL010000222.1:0-1883 GCA_036769265.1 Kapaibacterium sp. (SeqCode) | reverse complement strand
TCTTTGAAGCCCCGTTTTTGTTTGCGTTGGGAGCTATGTCACATTATTTCACAACCCTAACAACAATTGCTATATTCTGATTAGAACCTGAAAGCCTCAATAGATAACTTCCACTATTTACACTTGCAAGATTAATCTTATTCTCGAAAGAATTTAATACACCATCGAGTAAAATTTTCCCATCAAGGCTAACTAATTCATAATTATCAAAATAATTTTCGCTATTGTTTATTATTACATAATTTGATGCAGGATTTGGATAAACAGCTATCTTTTTTACTATGTCCGCCACAGACGAAATTGGATTTACCCAAACTAAAACGTAATCGTTCGCAGAATAATCTTGATTATTTATAAGTGAGGCAATAAACACATCATTATCAAAATAATTCGTCCATAGCATTCCTTCTACTTTTTTCGTTGCATCAATTATATTCACTGGCGTAGCATTATTTAATTTGAACTCATATATTTTCCCATCATAAGCCGAAACTCTGAATTTATTTCCTTCTGGATTGAAAACAAGTTCACGCGGACCATCCCAGCCGCTTGTGCCTACTTCGTAAACAAAACTTTCTTCGCTTGTGAGTGAATATTTATACACTTTGTGGCTACCGTTTGAAACAACGTAAATATAATCATCTTTAATTTCAAAGAAATTCCCCATAGCCCCAGCATTGAACGCCTTTACTTCTTCTTTTGTATTAATATCATAAACAGTTACAAAGCTTTCATTTTCGCCACCAAAGCCCTCGTTTAAAACGTAAAGCATATTATTTTGCACTTTACACATCTGCACATTCATTTTAGCATCGATTGTGTCAATTGGTAGTTTGGTTTGCAAATTGATTCTTATAATGTAATTATTCTCAGGTGTCCAAGATCCCGGCGGTGTAACCCGAGTTGTAACATATAGCACATCATCATATACAGAAAGTCCATAGACAACGCTTTGAAATTCAATAGAATCAAGCAATATACCATTGGCAATATTATATTTCCAAATATATCCATTTGTTTGAATATAAAGTAGATCCCCATCAAAATGCGGACGCACAGGAAAACTATTCAAACCGAAAGGAAAATCAATGAGTTTATATGCTGAAAGCGGTCCCATACCAATAGGGTTATTTCGCCAAAGCGAAGGCAACTCGTCAGTCTGTGGATCATAAATCCCGTCAAAGTTAGCATCAACTCCTTTACATAAAACATAAAAGTCGTTGTTGTAAAGATAAACCATAAAAGGTTGCTTCCCAACTGCAACCTCGAATTGAGCACTTACACTCGAAATGCCAATAAAAAGTCCGATTAAAAGCATATAAAAATGCTTCATAGCATACCTCCAAAAGTTTATAAGATTATTTATTTATATTTCTGAAGGAATTGAAAGAAAGGAAAAAATCTTTCGCCTCCCTCATTCATCAGTTTGCGCTGATGCTCCACCCGAAGTGGATAATGAGCATTGCAAATCGGTCTTCTGACTTGAGCATCAAGCCCCGCAGCTTTGCCTTCCCATCGCTTCGACAGTGGCTGCTTGCACACATCGGCAAGCCTAAAGCCCGAGTAGCTCTTACAGCGGCGCAACCGTACAGGATTTTCACCTGTTTCCCATACATTTGCAATGGCATTGTTTCAAAAATAGAAAAATTAAACTAAAATTTAAAACTTTTTTATTATGAACCATTAATGAACAATAATTGAAGTTTAATTTAATAATTAATTAAATTGTACTCATTTTTAAAATTTCAGCCATATTGTGTGTAATTTTTTACACACATAATTTTGATTTTTAAGCAAAATTTATTAATTTTGAATTAATTGAGTAAATAATATGGTTAAAATTTGAAATATCGTTGGACCTTTAAGAATGAAGACGATACAGC
>DAIPLL010000221.1:0-1887 GCA_036769265.1 Kapaibacterium sp. (SeqCode) | reverse complement strand
ATTATATACACCGCCACTATATGACAGTGGCTCTAAGGGGATTTCACCAGTTTCATCTAAATTACTTGTAATCTGAACATCTAAATCCCCAGTTATAACACTTAATTTTAACACTTCAAACAAGCCACCTGGCTTTGTAAGCGATGTGATTTGCTGTCCTTCTCCTACTTGAATTGTTCCAGATAATGATGCTGCAACGACATAACTATGTATTACACCAGTTATTGGGAAATTATTTAAGGTAAGATCTATGCTCGAAGGCTGAATATTAAATGTACCTGATGAAGTTCCGATATTTGCAGGATTAGCTATATCTTGAGCGATAAAGAAATATTCTAATTCCGTACCAAGTTGTAAACCGCCAAATAATTTTGTATGATCAATCGTAAACTTAAATGTATTGCCACCGATACTATCAGGTTCAACATATTTCCACCCATTAGTTTGATTTGTATTATCAATAAATATATTCAAATTGTTTTTCTTTTTATAATAAAGTCTTGGTTTATTATTTGTATCGACAGCGGTATTTTCAAAAATTCCCATAATAATTGAAATGTTTGCTGTTGTGTTTGAATTTGCAATATGTTGGAAAATAAAATACGGTTCCGCAAAATCACCTGCTAATTCATAAGCACCGATTGTGGGAGTTGAAGAACGTTGATTGCCATCTTTATCTGTTGTAACTATTGGGATTGAAACACCTGAATTGACAAGTGGAGAATTAAAATAAGGACGTAAATTAGTTTGCGAATTATATAATGGATTGAGACTAATAGAGTTCAAATTCATATTTGTGTTTAAATTTTTGAAAGCATTAAGTGTTGCATAATCAGTTGTACCGACACCAGCAACTATACCTTGTGGAGTATCTACGTAATAATTGTTGTAATCTGTAGTTGATGAGTTAAACGGCGCAACTGCTGCATAATATACAGCAAAAGATTTTGAACCAGATACTGTATTTGTAATCAAATTAACAATAGTATTGTTTCTCACATTGCAGCCGGTTGCAGCCGTATTAAAAGAAATACCTGAACAATAACCAGCAGCAGTATTAGAAGGTTGCTTCTCTCCATATAAATAAATTGAATTATTGTAAATCTAGTGATTTACGCTTCCAAAAACCATAATTGCCGATGGAATATACTGAAATGAAGTTTTATTGGATAAATCAAAAATTCCTGAAATTGAATTATTAACAAGTTGAATTCCATCAGATGAAGTGCCAATATAAATACCGCAAATCATTACTGTTGTAGAAGTACTTGTAGTTTGTATATTGGTGATCTCTGAGTTCTTAACAATATTTGTTATTGCTGTCGATAAATATATTCCAAAGACTGCTCCACCTGATTTTAAGTTCTTTATTGTAAATTTGTTGAAAACATTATTAGCACCTGATGCATTATAAACACCACTTACTGTACCTGTTCCAGTACTAATGAGATTTTCTATTCTTACATTCTCAATTGAATTATTTGCACTTGTTGAAGCAATATAAATACCATAAATAGATGAAGCTCCTGAAAGATTACTTATCTTTAAATTGTTTACATTATTACAATTAGAGGAAGTAGTAAAATAGAGCCCATAAGCTGTACCTGCTAAACAAGAATTGTTTTCAACTGTTAAGTTGCTAATATTAGAATTTGTGGTCTGTACAAAATAAAATCCATACGTAGTAGTTGAGAAAGTGGAATTGATTATTTTACTATTTGTAATCGTTGCATTCGAGGTATATCTGAATACAAACGGATAATTAGTTGAAGTAATATTAGCTGAATATATATTGTTATATAACTAAAAACCATCAATATAAGCAACATATAAACAATAAGTTCAGCGATAGCCTGGAATAGCATTGATGCATAATAAATTAATATT
>DAIPLL010000220.1:0-1897 GCA_036769265.1 Kapaibacterium sp. (SeqCode) | reverse complement strand
GCGAGATAAAAATATTGCAAATTAAACCAAATCCAATTACAAATAATTCCAATATATCAATTACGATTTATATGCCGAAGGAAGATGAAGTTGATTTCTCAATTTACGATGCAACCGGAAGACTTGTTAATGATTTGAAAGATTTTGATCATAAATATCAATATGGACCTAATTCAATAGATATTGATTTAACTGGGAAGAATTTACAGACGGGCACTTATTACTTGACAGTTTACAGTGGCGGTATACGCGTTACAATAATGTTTACTATTGTGAGGTAATTTTTAATCTTATATTTTATTTAAGCTAAGTTTGTTATAGGAGTTACAAAATGCGTAAAATTTTTCTGTTGCTTTTGCTTATAGCAATGGCACTACCAAATGATGCTTTTGCAAGTATCCATGGCGTTTTAAAAGGACGCGTAGTAGATACTGATGGCAAAGGCGTTATTGGTGCAAGTGTTAGAGTTGAAGGAACCACACGTGGGGCTGTGGTCCGCAATCCGAATGGTGAATTTACAATTGCAAACATTGTTGCAGGCACTTACAAAGTGCGTGTTACAGCAGTTGGCAAGACAGAGTATGTTGTTGAAGTTCGTATCGTTGCCGATCAGACAACCGAAATTAATGTTACACTTCGCGACGAAGGTGTAACAACGCAAGTAATTGAAGTTGTTGCCAAGAAAGAGATGGTCGATAAAACGGCTGTTGGTTCGAAGACTGTTTTATCGAACGAAGAGCTCACAAATATGGCTCGCGAAGGTCTTGCAAGCGTTGTCGGAATGAGCGCTGGTGTTTCGAACACAGGTGGCGGCTTTGAAATACGTGGTAGCCGTGCATCAGAATCTCAAATTCGTTACAATGGACTCGATATAGGTAATCAATTTACTGGTGGTTTCGGTGCGGCTGGTTCATACTATGCACCTATTGTTTCAGCTTTTGCAACCGAAGAGGTTCAGGTGCTTAAAGGTAGCTTCTCGGCTGAGGTTGGAGAGGCTTTGGGTGGTGTTGTCAACACTGTGCCGAAAACAGGACGCACTGACCGTTATGAAGGCTTCTTGCGTTATAGAACAGATGTCCCAGCACTTTACGGACGTCAGAAAAATGGATTAAAAGTTATTCAAGACGGGACTCGTTATAAAGCAATTGATTATGGAGAAGGTGCAAAATTACAAGGCAAAAATGAACACGTCATCGAATTCGGTGTCGGTGGACCTCTGCCATTTTTAAATAATTCTACTTTCTATATTTCAAGCAAATACATTTACGAACAATATAGAAATGCAAGCTATAAAATTTTAGATCCGATTGGAAACAATTTGGGTCGTATGCCAAATAACCAAATGTGGGTTAAAAATATTACTCCAAGCTTCTCATTTGCTCTTACAAGCAACATAAAATTGGTTGCTGGTGGTATGTTTGGTTTGAGTAACTGGGAAAATTCATCACGTTCATGGTTATATGCAAATGATGAAGGCACACCACTTATGAAGGACGGGAAATTGGATATAGAAAACGGTGTCCCAACACCAAATGGTATTCCAGAACGTGTAGCTAAACAATTGGTTGTGAATAATCAATTATCAAACTTATTCGCTCGTATCAATCATACATTAAGTGAAAGTAGCTACTACGAACTGACAATTTCCAATAACGTTCAAAATGAAGCAGGTGCAAGAAGAAAGAAATGGGAAGATCCTGGATATTTTACTGGCTTTGAATTATATGAACCAGAAGATAAATACATATTTGTTTTAGATGGTGCCAAAGGTAAACTTCAGAGAATTACAAGCGGTCAAGGTGATAAAATTATTGATATTTATCAAGGTCTTACAGAAATTAGATATTGGAATTATTTGTAATTGGATTTGGTTTAATTTGCAATATTTTTATCTCGC
>DAIPLL010000219.1:0-1912 GCA_036769265.1 Kapaibacterium sp. (SeqCode) | reverse complement strand
CATTTTCAATAATTTTAAGCATTGCATGGGCTGTATCATCAACAAATAGCCATTCACGAATGTTTTCTCCTTTGCCATAGACTGGAATTTTCTCGTTGTTGTATGCTTTTAGAAAAACCACCGGTATTAGCTTTTCTGGATATTGAAACATACCGTAGTTATTCGATGGTCTTACCGTTAAAACAGGTACCCCATATGTGCGAAAATATGAACGAGCAAGCATATCTGCAGATGTTTTACTAACTGCATAAGGTGAGTTTGGTTGAAGAGGACTGTTTTCGTGGAAATGTCCCTCTTTTTGCAACTCGCCGTAAACTTCATCTGTTGATACGTAAATAAACTTCTCGACACCGAACTTACGACTGCATTCGAGCATAACATAAGTACCAATTATGTTGCTTTCAAGGAATGGCTTGCCATCAAGTATGCTTCTATCGACGTGTGTTTCTGCAGCAGCGTGTATAACAATTTCAGGTTTATGTTCATTAAAAATATGATTAATTTCATCGAAGTTGCAAACATCAGCTTGATAAAATTTTATTTTATCATAAAAACTTCTAAGCCGCTCTAAATCACCAGCATAAGTGAGCTTATCTACAATAACAACCTCATAACCCGCTTTTAAGCAAAATTCTGCAACACGTGAAAAAATAAATCCAGCTCCACCAGTAATAAGCACTTTCATTTTCTATAAATCTCCAAGTTGCGGGCGGAATGTTAGCTCTTCTGGCATTATATCATATTCAAAAGCAATATTTATATTTGCAACAATTGCTTTGGCAAGTGCATCCGGTGGCATCATCTTCCCACCGTGCTGTTCTCTTACCTTTGGTGACCAAATGGGTGTATTTGTTGCACCAGGTAAAATGTTTAGCACTTTGATTCCTTGCTTACGGTATTCCAAACGTATTGTCTTCATTGTTTCAAGCAATGCCGCTTTCGTTGCTCCATAAACAGATGAACGTAGAAAACTTTGCACTGCTGCTACAGAAATAATATTTACAATCATTCCAGATTGTTTTTCTAACATCGATGGTAGAAACGCTTTTGCAAGAAGTATCGGTGCTTTGTAATTAACATTTATGAGCTTTTCGATCTCAGCATTGGTCAAATCACCAAAGCTTTTGAATATTCCAACTCCTGCATTGTTAATAAGGACGTCGGGTACGAGCTTCTTTTCTTTCAAGCGGGCAACAGCCAAATCAATTTCATCTATATTGTTTAAATCAAACACTTCAAATATTATATTATCAGTTTTTATATCGTAGTTTACAAAACTTTCAAGATTTGAAGCTGCTGCAATTACTTTACAACTAAAACCACTAAGGGCTTTTACAAGGCTTTTGCCAATTCCACGGCTTGCGCCTGTTATTAAAATTGTCTTTGTGTTTAAGTTATTAATTTCCATACTTAATTTTCCTGAATTATTTGTAGTTTTGCAACTTTAAGTATATTGCAATTTAAGGTATTAGAATGTTAGTTACAAAAGAAAATATTTTACGTGAACTGTTTTCACTCGAAAGAAAAGGTATAAATCCTGGTTTAGATAGAATTCAGTATCTAATGGCACAGACAAACTCGCCACATAAACAATTTCCTTCAATACATATTGCTGGAACAAATGGCAAAGGTACAACTGCTTCGCTTATTGCTTCTATTCTGAAAGAAGCAGGATACAAAACGGCTTTATATACATCACCACACATAAAAGAATTTAACGAAAGAATAAGAATTAATGGCAATATAATATCTGATAACGAACTTATTGAGCTTGCTCAAAAGTATATGCTAATTGGCAAAAGTATTAATGCAACTTTCTTCGAAATTACAACTGCTATTGCTTTTGACTATTTTGCCTCGCAAAACGTTGATATTGCTGTAATCGAAACAGGTCTTGGTGGACGGCTTGACG
>DAIPLL010000218.1:0-1923 GCA_036769265.1 Kapaibacterium sp. (SeqCode) | reverse complement strand
TTGTTTCTGGTGTTCGTCGTTTTGCCGATATTGGCAAAATTCTTTACGCTCTTTACGAAAACTTCGATGGTAGTGGTTTCCCACAGCGTTTGCAATCCTGGCAAATTCCTTTTGCTGCTCGTATTATTCGCGTTGCTCTTGATTACGAAGAAACTAAGGCTCGTCTTGGCAAAAAAGGCTCCGATGTTATCAACTCATTGAAAATTCAAGCTAATCGCCTTTACGACCCACGTGTCGTTTTCCTTATGGAGCAATATATTTACACTTACGAAAAAGAACTACAAAATCCTAACGAAGTTGCTGTACTGCTCTCGGACTTAAAAGAAGGTATGGTGCTTGCTCGTGAAATTGTTACCGAAAATAATATGAAACTTCTGCCTGCTGGTGCTGTACTTCGCAAACCAATTATCGATAGAATTATAGCCCATAACGCTACTGATCCAATCTTAGGCAATATTTATGTGAAAAAATCTTCTATTCAATAATGTGGAACCTGCAAAATAAAATCGCACTCATAACCGGTGCTTCTCAAGGTATCGGTTTTTCTATTTTAAAGGAATTTCTAAATTTGGGAGCCCATTGCATTGCTGTTGCTCGCTCCAAAAGAGAAATTCAATCGCTCGAAGATGAATTCCAAAGCAATCTTTCGTTCATTGATGTCGATTTATCCAAGAAACAGGATCGAAATTCTCTTATTTCGTATATCAAAAGCAACTACAGCAAAATCGATGTGCTTGTTAATAATGCGGGGACAAACATTCGCAAATCAACCATTGATTACACCGATGATGAGATAAAATATCTGTTCGAACTAAATTATTTCGCAGCTTTGGAGCTTTCTCGTGGGCTTTTACCACTACTCAAGAGTTCTGGAAATGCTTCTATTATCAATATCTCATCCATTTCTGCAACTCGTATAGTACGCTCTGGCGCAATTTATGCATCCGCAAAAGCTGCACTCTCGCATCTAACACGCTACCTTGCGGTTGAGTGGGCTCAAGATGGTATCCGCACCAATGCAATTGAACCTTGGTATATAAACACTCCGCTCGTTCAAGGTATTTTTCAAAACAAAGAGCGGTACGATAAAATTATCGCCCAAACACCAATGCAACGCATCGGCTCGCCTGATGAAGTTGCTCGCGTTGCTGCTTTCCTTGCTATGGACGCCTCTTCTTATCTTACAGGGCAAGTAATTTCTGTTGATGGAGGTGCTTCTTGCTTGCTTTTATAGATTTATCAATGATTTCTGATTACTTCCAGAATCAGCCGATGTGGTTTAATATTGTGATATTTTCGCTTATCATTAGTTTTGTTATTTCGCTAATTAAAAAGCTTGTCAAACTCGCTATTTACATTTGTATTCTAATTATTTTAATTATAGTTATAGACATATTATTTAATTTGTTTTTATTTGTTTCTTAAATCTGAAGGGAGAATATGGCTTATAAAATTGGTGTCATCGGTACTGGATATGTTGGGCTTGTCTCAGGAACTTGCTTTGCGGCAACAGGGAATATCGTTACTTGCGTTGATATAGACGAAGAGAAAATTAACAAGCTACGTCAAGGAATTTGCCCTATTTTTGAACCTGGGCTCGATAGACTTCTTGTGCATAATATCGAAGAAGAGCGTCTTTTTTTCTCAACTGATCTTGCGAAAACTGTCGAACAATCGCAAATTATTTTCCTTTGCTTGCCAACTCCACCTAATGAAGACGGTTCAGCCGATTTGCATCACGTTTTGAACGTTGCAGAGCAAATTGCTAAAATAATTCGCGAAAAAAACATACAAGATAAAAAAATCATCGTAAATAAAAGCACCGTACCAGTTGGTACAGCGGAAAAAGTTCGCAACATATTGCTTCAATACATCCCAGAAACACTTTTCGAGGTAGTAAGCAATCCGGAATTTCTACGCGAA
>DAIPLL010000217.1:0-1929 GCA_036769265.1 Kapaibacterium sp. (SeqCode) | reverse complement strand
AGAGCTATGCGACGGCGAAATTGTTGGAGATTGTATTGATGTATATCCTGAACCAGTTAATTTGAAAGAAATAAGCTTGCGTTTCGAGCGGGCTCGTAAAATCATAGGCTTGCCTATACCTGATGATTTTATGCTAAATGTTTTTGAAAATCTGGGCTTCGAAACAGTCGAAAAAACACAAGATTATGTAAAGTATAAAATTCCTCACCGTCGAAATGATATTTTCGAGGAAATTGACTTAATCGAAGAGGTCGCTCGCTTCTATAATTACGATAACATTGAACCAAATTATGTTTCTTCGATTACTTTCAGCGATAATTTTGTTGATAAATCATTGCAAATTTCACCATTAAAAAAAATCATACGTAATTATTTCGTTTCTAATGGCTTTACCGAAATACTGACACAAAATATGATAGATACGCAATCTGCAAGCTATTTTACGGAAAATCCCATTAAAATTGCAAATCCACTCGGCGAAGAACTTTCGATAATGCGTCCATCGATCATACCATCAATTTTGAAGACAATAAACCTAAATATTCGTCATTCTAATAATAATTTAAAAATCTTCGAAATTGGTAAAATCTTTAAGCATACAGATAGTCAGCAAACCTTGCTTGCAGGATATGATGAACGAGAAATATTGGCAATATCTTTAATTGGCAATACTTCCCCAAGGCAATGGAACCAAACGGAGAGAAATTTCGATTTCTATGATCTGAAAGGAATTGTGGAGGATTTTGCTGAATTTTTGAGTATTCCGATAGAATTTACTCAATTAAATGAAAAAACAAGCATATATTCTCCGAATGCTCTAAATATCGAACTTGAAAAGAAAATCATAGGCACAATTGGTTATATTAACAAATCATTTGCAAAGCAGTTTGATATCGAAACTGATGTTTTACTAGCAGTAATAGACTTATCACACATATATATTAATCAATTACAGCCCAAAAAATATAAACCTGTAAGCCCATATCCAGAAGTTCAACGAGATTTGGCGTTTGTTATAGAGCAAACTATAAATTCTGGCGAAATATTCGCAGAAATATATGCAAAAGGCGGCACACTTCTTAAAAATGTACAAATTTTCGATGTTTATATAGGGAAAAATATCCCAGAAGGTAAAAAGAGCGTGGCTTTCAGCTTGACATTTGCTTCAAATGAACGGACACTAACCGATGATGAAGTGGAAAACAAGATAAATGATATAATAAATGCAGTAGAAACTAAATTCGCCGCTCAATTAAGAAAAATGTAATGGATACAATAATCGAAATTCAAAATATAGTTAAAAGCTATTCGAACAAGAATGGTCAGCGCAATACGGTTCTTCAAGGAGTTTCTGCAAAAATTGAACGAGGGAAAATTATTGCTCTTGTAGGTCCATCGGGCGTAGGGAAAAGCACTTTACTTCATATAATTGGGACACTCGATGAACCAGACAGTGGCGAGGTAATTTATCATCTGGATGGCAAAGAGCTAAAATTATCGAATTTTAAGGAAAAGGATTTGGATGTTTTCAGAAATAGGAAAATTGGCTTTATATTTCAATTTCACTATTTGCTACCTGAATTTACGGCATTGGAAAACGTTATGCTACCAAAGCTAATCGCAAAGGAAAGAGCAAGCGAAGCACGCAGCCGAGCTCTACAATTACTTGAGCTAACAGGTGTTGCTCATCGCCAGCATCACAAACCATCGGAATTAAGCGGAGGCGAGCAGCAGAGAGTTGCTATTGCACGAGCATTTGTGAATAATCCTGAAATTGTGATTGCAGACGAGCCCACCGGCAATTTGGACGCAGCTAATTCCCAAGCTTTCATTGATTTACTGCGGCAAATTCAAAATGAATATAAAACTACTTTTTTAATTGCAACACATAGCTCAGAAATTGCATCAGTTGCCGATATTGTCTTGAAT
>DAIPLL010000216.1:0-1947 GCA_036769265.1 Kapaibacterium sp. (SeqCode) | reverse complement strand
TTTAAATTAACAAATAAATTTTAGAAATTTAATGAAAATTTTATCATTATTTTTGTATCTGATTAAAATAAAGAGGTTCAATTTATGAACGGAACAGTATTAAAGAAAGAAGTCGAGAAATATTGGAACAAGCAAACTTGCGGTTCTTGGAGTAGCGATAAAGAAAAATACACAAAAGAATATTTCGAAGAGATAGAGGAATTTCGTTATAGGATACAGCCGGAAATTTTTTCTTTCGCGGAATTTACCCGCTGGCACGGGAAGAGAATACTGGAAGTAGGCGTAGGTGCTGGCACGGATTTTTTGCAATGGGCACGTGCTGGGGCAAAAGTTTATGGTGTGGATTTAACGGAACAAGCATGCGAGCATGTTCGCCGCAGACTTGAGCTATATGGGTTCCAAGCTGAAGAGATAAAAGTTGCAGATTGTGAAAAACTACCTTTTGAAGATAACTTTTTTGATTTAGTATGGAGCTGGGGCGTAATTCATCATACACCAGATACAGAAAAAGCATTAACAGAAATTGTACGTGTTTTGAAACCTGGTGGAGTAGCAAAAATTATGATATATCATAGACATAGCATATTGGCGTATTTGTTTTGGGTAAAGCACGCTCTATTAAAGTTGAAGCCTTGGAAAACTCTTTCAAATGTCTTATGGGAGAAAATGGAAAGCCCAGGCACCAAAGCCTATACTCGTAAAGAAGCTCTCAATATGCTCAATAAACTGCCAATAGAAGATGTCAAAATAAAAACTGTGCTAACATATTATGATAAATTAGAACGTTTCGGTCCTGCATTGCAGTGGATAGCACACCAATTAGCAAAACTACTTGGAGGAGATCGCGCTGGCTGGTTTATGCTTATTCAATTTAAAAAGAAAATATAAAGTATATGAAAAACGAGTTGCCGAAAGAATTTAAAATAGACCTAAAAAATTTTTTGGATTTTCTCTTTTTAGAAAAAGGGCTCTCAGAGAATACACGTCTCTCATACGAACAGGATTTACGAACATATGCACAATTTTTAATGACTAACAACATAAAAGGTTTTTCTTTTAGTAATGAAAAAGTAGTAGCTGAATTTCTTGAACTGCTAAGCGATATGGGACTTGCTGTAACGTCACGCAGTCGATATTTATCGAGCATACGCTCTTTACACAAGTATTTATTAGCAACAGGAAAAGCAAGTTATGATTTTACAGATTTAATTGATTTGCCAAAAATTAGGCGTTCTTTGCCGGAAATTTTATCTGTTGAGGAAATTAATAAAATTATTGAATCAATTGATACATCAAATTACATCGGTGTGCGCGACCGAGCAATCGTGGAGGTAATGTACGCTTGTGGATTGCGTGTTTCGGAATTAATCAATTTGGAGATAAATAATATAATATTTGATGCAGAGATTTTACGTGTGCTTGGCAAAGGTTCAAAGGAAAGAATTGTGCCAATTGGGTCGCAAGCAATGAATTGGTTATACTTATATTTAAACAACGTTCGAGGTAATTTTTACAAAGCTGGCGTCTCGCAAAACATTGTGTTTTTAAATCGACGAGGTAATAAATTTTCAAGAATGGGAATCTGGAAATTGCTTCGGCAATATACTGATAAAGCTCAAATTAGTAAAGAAGTGCATCCTCATATGTTTCGGCATTCGTTTGCGACTCATTTACTCGAAGGTGGAGCAGATCTTCGTGCAGTACAAGAGATGTTGGGACATTCAGATATTTCAACTACACAAATTTACACTCACTTAGATAAAGAGTATATAAAAGAAGTTCACAAGACATTTCATCCACGTTCATAATTTTTCAAAAAATAATTCACAAATTTTTAACAATGTTTTATTTCATTTTACGTATTTTACTATAGAAACAATTTTTGCTCTCATTAAGAGAGATGTGTTTAACGTTTTATAGCGAGGTTGCTATGCAAACTAAGGTAAC
>DAIPLL010000215.1:0-1969 GCA_036769265.1 Kapaibacterium sp. (SeqCode) | reverse complement strand
CAAAACAAGTAAAATTGCCTACATATACAATAGAATGGAAAGAATTTGATCAAGGTTTTCCAAGATACACTGATTTTGGTTTAGCTTTAACTGATAGTTCATATATTTTTGGTACTAAGAAACATCAATTTGTTTCACCAACATATCCAACAGATTTTTTTGTTTTTATGTTCGAAATTCCAAAAAAAATGCCATCCCAACAAACTAAACAGAATGAAAACATAAAAGTTATATTAAATGAGACTTTGTTTTGGAAATATTCATATAAAATTGAGTTAAAAGATAGTGTGTCAATAAATGGTAACAAACGAAAAGTGTGGGAAATTGATTATTTAGCTGAACGCAAAAAACCTTTACCTACGATCTATGGTGAAGAATTTCATTTTGCAGAAAAAATAGGTTTCTACTCATTTAGAAATTATATTTTAAAAAATGTAACTGAATGAAATGAACGAACTCTGGCTTCAAAAGAAGTTACAAAAAGTTTTATCTGAACCCTCAAAAATATGGATTACCGAAAGTGGGCGTCAGCTTCAAGTGCTTTCACCGGGCAGGTTAAATCCGTACGAGGGTCCTGACTTCCATGATTTTGGGTTCATTTTGGACGGACTTATCATTGTTGGTGATGCTGAATTTCATAAAAATGCTTCTGATTGGAAGTCGCACAATCATTCTTTAAACAATCTTTATGACAATGTTGTATTGCACATCGTTTGCAACAATGATACATTGATTGATAGAAATTTTGAGACATTAGTGATTCCTGAAAAAGATATCCAAATAGACAATCAAACTGAAATTATTGAGAATGATGAAATTATCAATCAATTGCTTGATCTGCAACATTATGCTTTAGTTAGAATTTTGAGGAAATCGGCTGAAGCTATGTCATACGTTAAGTCATTCGAGCTTGGAGATGCTTTAGTTAAAGCAACTGAAAACTTTCTGGTAAATTACAGCAAAAAACGTCGCCGACCAGTTTATGACGAGACAAAATTTATCGAAATTCTGAGAAGTTTAAAAAGTTCGCTGATATATCCGTTTTTAATGAAAATTGAAAACAATGAGATTTTCGATATTTTTGCCAGTCTAATTGATTTAATGAAAACCAAAATTGCAAGTGAAGGTGTTGCTTTAAGAAGGGAAATACTTTTGAACGTTGTCTTACCAATAGCTATCTGCATTGCAAATGATAATGCTCGAATAAATTTACTTACTTGGTTCTGGACGGCTGAGGCTTTAAACACGTATGGCAATTTAAGGAGAATTTTCCCACAAATCGATCAAAAATATCTTTGGCAACAACAAGGAATGCTTGAATTTATACGAGAAAAGAGTGGCAGAAGAACATTTCCGCCAAATCCTCTCTCAGAATACAAATTTGATGAAGTACTTGAATTTTATTCTTTCGGTGTAACTAATAAAATCTAAAATTATTTTCTCACATAGATTGGATAAATTTCAAAAGAGCCGTCATCTAATTCCACCCTTATGTAATATATGCCATTTGCAACAGCTGAACCATCACTGGTGCGTGCATCCCAAAATTCACAATATGCCGTATTTGGCTTTCTGTATGCATTTCGAACAATTTCTTTGACAAGTCGGTTGCTTTGGTCAAAAATTCTAACGTTTACATTTGTTTCTTTTGGCACTTTGTACACTAATTCCATTGTTTGATAAATATTCATCGGATTAGGAGATACTGCTATTATATATCGTGGTTGAAAATTTGATATAGTTGTATCGCTTATATAACAATGTTTTGCTGCACAGAATCGCACAATAAGTGTATCAGAGGTATTAAGAGGAACATTCCAAACATAATGATTGCTTTTGACGTGAATCTTATCAATTTCGGTAAACGACTGTCCACCATTAATAGAAACTAAAAAATAGATGCTATCCAAAGCAGTTGGAAGAGTTGAATTATCCCATTTGAAAGTTATAGTCGGGTTATTTGTTTTAG
>DAIPLL010000214.1:0-1984 GCA_036769265.1 Kapaibacterium sp. (SeqCode) | reverse complement strand
TCTTGGCAATGTGTTACTTGTACCGAACTTATCAAGATTGAGCGATGAGGAAATTCGCCAGCTTGAAATTGATGAAGAAATGCTTTCTCTTGCGGTGGAGTTATTCAACGAGGACCATAGGCTCGAACTTAGCGATTTGTTAGAGTTAACGAAAGAAGAGCAATTAGGAGAAAGCCCGAAGCCATTAGTTCAAAGCAGTATAACGCCCGAAAGACCTCGCATTTTGCTCACAATGTATGGCTGGAATGAAAGCGGTGGTGGCACAACCTTCCCTAAATCTGTTGCATTAGCTTTTGCTCGGCGCGATTACGACGTAGCTGTTTTCTATGCGACTGCCCAACATCCTGCAACCGACGAACCATACTACTTAGAGCATAAAGTCGAAAATGGTGTCCATTTATATGGTGTTTATAATCGCCCAACAGTATTTTTAGATGCGCTAAACCCCGAACGCGAAATAAAAGATGAGCAAATAATAAAGCATTTCGAGCGTGTGCTGGATGAATTCAAACCAGACATCATTCATTATAACAATTTTCTTGGCTTATCGTTTGCAATTGCCGAATTGCCGTTCGAACGAAATATACCGTCGGTGTTTACAACACACAATTATCATTTGATTGATCCAATGCTTTATCTTTATCGCACAGATCTTTCGTTATGGGACGGAGTTGATTTCTTTGCGAACTCCGAGCTTGCAAAAAATTATCCGCAGCTGTGTCCACATTATGAAAGGCGTATTTTTGCGGCAAGGAAATTATTAAACGAACGCATTAGCTACACTCTTGCAGTATCGCGTCGTGTTAGGGAGCTATTGGTGCAATTTGGGGCTAATCCAGATAAGATTGCAGTAGTTCATCAAGTGCCCGAACAGGCACAGAATCTGGCATCTTTGAATATTACTCATAAAAATGCCACTTTGCCGCTGAAATTCGGGTTCATCGGTGGTGTAATGCCACACAAAGGGGCACACTTGATGGTTCAAGCCGCACAATCTATTCCCGAAGATAAAGCACAATTCTATGTTTATGGTTTTGTTGCCCCAGATTACTTAAAGATTTTAAAACTATTGGATATTAATAAAAAAATTCATTTCGAAGGGGAATATAAAATCGAAGAACTGCCAAAAATAGCCGAAAATTTAGATGCCGTCATATTGCCCAGTATTTGGGAGGATTGTGCTCCGCTGGTTATAGCAGAAGCATTGGCTATGCGTCTGCCAGTGATTGCAGCCCGTATTGGTGGTTTCCCTGATTTTATTGATGACGGGATAAATGGCAAGCTCTATAGCCATAACTCACCATCCGAACTTGCCAAAATTATCTGGGAAATCACGCAAAATCCTTCTGTTATTGATAATTGGAGAGCTAATTGCAAACTATCGCACAATTTTGATGATTATCTTGATCATCTCATCAATATTTATAAAAAACTTATAGCGAAAGAACAATTTGATGTCCAAGAAATTGAATTGATTTTCTAAGATGCGCCCGACTATACGTAATGCCGTTATACTTTTTGGAAGTACTTTATCGGTAATGGCAGGTGCAATTGTAACGCCTGCTTTGCCATATATTTCCAAAAATTTCAGCGAAATAAGCAATATTGAGTTCCTGACAAAGCTTATTTTGTCTTTGCCACCACTATTTATTGCAATATTTTCGCCAATTGCGGGTTATCTATTCGAACGCTTTGGTCGAAAGCCTGTGCTGGTGGCTTCGTCGTTCCTTTATGGTATAGCTGGCACAACAGGTTACTATTTGAACGACATTTACCTGATACTTATCGGGCGAGCATTGCTTGGTGTTGCCATTTCTGCTTTGATGACAGGTTTTATAGTTGTCATTGGCGATCTTTTCACAGGCGATAAACGCAATAAACTAATCGGCTTGCAGGGCGCCATAATGAGTTTTGGTGGAGTTGTCTATTTGCTCATTGGTGGAGTGCTCGCTGATGTTAGCTGGAATGTTCCATTTCTTGCTTA
>DAIPLL010000213.1:0-1984 GCA_036769265.1 Kapaibacterium sp. (SeqCode) | reverse complement strand
TTTGCACTTCTTGCCAAAGGTCGCCTTTCGGCAATTGCATCTATGGGTATAATCGGTGCTTTGATTTCAATAATTTACATAATATACGGTGCCCCAGACCTTGCAATGACGCAACTTTCTATTGAAACTCTCTCTGTAATTTTGTTTGTTCTTGTTTTATATAAATTGCCACGTTTTGCAACTTATTCAAAGCTCAAAACACGTGCACGAGATTTAACAGTTGCTATTGCTTTTGGTTCTATCTTTACTTTGATTATCATTTTTGTTAGTGCTTATGGAAAAATGGACACAAGTTTAAGTGAGTATTTTGCACAAACTAGTTATTTAATTGGTCATGGCAAAAATATAGTAAATGTTATTTTAGTGGACTTCCGTGGCTTCGATACAATGGGCGAAATAACTGTACTTGCAATTGCAGGAGTTGGTGTGTATTCTCTTTTACGTTTAAAAAAGCAAGGAGAAGAGATATGAGATCGATAATATTAAGAACAATGACAATGTATTTGCTGCCACTTTTACTAATTTTCTCTGTTTTTTTGCTATTCCGTGGGCATAACCATCCGGGAGGTGGTTTTGTTGGCGGGCTTGTAGCTTCGGCGGCATTCTCTTTGTATTTGCTTGGTTTTGGCACCGATAAAGTAAAATCAATTTTCACAATACAGCCAATTAAAGTTTTAGCTTTTGGATTGTTTTTAGCTGCCAGTAGCACAGTTTTCTCAATAATTATGGGAAAACCGCTTATGACAGGTATCTGGTATGAGCATAAATTACCAATCGTAGGGAGTTTCGGAACTCCAACAGTTTTCGATACAGGTGTATATTTTACTGTACTCGGTGTTACATTAAACATTATTTTCACATTGTTCGAAGATAAGGAGTAATATATATGGAATTTGTTTTAGCAATAATTGTTGGAATATTAGCAACATCTGCGTTTTACTTGATGCTGAGACGTAGCCTTGTGAAAGTAATATTAGGGCTTGTGTTCTTGGGTAATGCTGTAAATTTAACTATATTTTCAGTAGCACGTGTTACAAAAGGCTATGCGGCTTTTATCCCGCAAAATGCGAACACACTTGAAGGAACCTATGCCGATCCACTCCCTCAAGCTTTAATTTTGACTGCTATCGTAATTGGTTTTGGAACACAGGCTTTTGCTATCGCTCTTTTCAGAAAAGCATTTCAAAAAGTTGGTGATGACGACCTTGATAAAATGAATTCAACAGACATTATGTGCAACGAAGATGTAGTAGGAGATTAATAAATGAATTCAATACTATCAATGCCTGTAGTAATACCGCTCTTTACTGGCGTTATGATGCTTTTTTTCTGGAAACACCGTTTGGCACAACGCATAATTAATACTATAGGTTCAGTTGTCACTCTTTCAATTGCAATTTACCTGACTTGGTATGTGAAAACACACGGAATACAAAGCTTATACATAGGCTCATGGCAAGCTCCATTTGGAATTATTTTTACCGCCGATTTGCTTACAATGACTATGATTCTTGTATCAGCAATTATTGGGTTTGCTACTTCACTTTATTCACTTGGAACAATGGACGAAACACGAGAACATTTTGGATACTTCCCGCTTTTGCAAATTATGCAAATGGGTATAAATGGTTCATTTATGACAGGCGACTTGTTCAATATGTTCGTTTGGTTCGAGGTTTTGCTTATCTCATCATTTGCACTTGTTGCATTGGGAAGCGAGCGTCGTCAGCTTGAGGGCGCAATAAAGTATGTTATTCTAAATTTGCTCTCTTCATCACTATTTGTGGTTGGTGTGGGCATACTATACGGTATAGTTGGTGGACTGAATATGGCGGATTTAGCACGCAAAATTCCTATGCTGCCAAACAAAGGTATTGTCAATGTTATGTCGATGTTTTTCTTAGTATCATTTGGAATAAAAGCGGCGATTTTCCCAATGTTTTTTTGGTTGCCTGCTTCATATCACACACCTCCAGCAGCGATT
>DAIPLL010000212.1:0-1988 GCA_036769265.1 Kapaibacterium sp. (SeqCode) | reverse complement strand
CAATTCTTTAAGTTTATTCTGTATTTTTTCTGTTTCCTCCAGTGTTGCACCTTCGGAGGAGCCTTCTGGATTCTTTATGTTTAATTTATCAAATGCAACTAATTTTGCACGAAATGGTGAAGAATTTTCAAGTGAAAAATCACCATATATATTCCAATATTCGATTGGCTTGAATGATTGAATAATCTCTTCACGCTCGCAAATAAGCCTCAATGCCACCGATTGAACACGCCCAGCTGATAAAGCGCTCGATGTTTTTTTGATAAGCACATTCGACAAAAATGGCGATACCTGAAAACCTATCAGCCTATCCATAACTCGCCGTGCTTGCTGCGAATAAAACATCCGTTCATCCAAAGGGCGTGGCGTAGAAATACCTTTCTCTACACCAGATTTCGTTATTTCATTAAAAATTATACGTTTAATATTGCTATTTTTATCTTTTATTTCTTCTGCAATATGCCAAGCAATAGCTTCTCCCTCACGATCAGGATCTGTTGCGAGCAAAACTTCAGCTGCTTTTTCAGCTGCTTCTTTAAGCTTCTTTATTACTTGTGCTTTACCTGAAATTGTTACATATTTAGGCTGGAAACCGTTCTTAATATCAACGCCAAGTTTAAACTTACTTAAATCTTTGATATGTCCAACTGATGCTTCTACTGTATATTCCTTTCCCAAATATTTGTTTATTGTTTTAGCTTTCGCTGGCGATTCGACTACTACTAATTTTTTCTCTGCCATAATATTTATTGAAAATTTTTAAAAATAAACACTTAATTTAATTAGAATTAAAAAATAAATCAAACAATTTTAAATTTTTTGAATGATACCAAAATAAAGTTAGTAAATTAATCTATAAATAGAATTTATTCCTATAATGGAAAAATTCACCAAAATATTTTTTTATTTATTGAATTAATTGTAATTTTGTAGTTCGATTTTTTACCAAAGCTATTAGGTGAGTAAAATGCCAAAAATGAAATCAAGCGGTTCAGCTAAGAAACGCTTTGAATTAACTGGAACTGGCAAGATAAAACGTAAAAGAGCTTATCACAGCCATATTTTAACGAAGAAGTCTCCTAAGCGTAAGAGGGAACTTCGCTCAACAGCAATAATTTCGGCTGTTGATGAGCCAAGAGTTAAACGTTTGCTTGCTCTAAGGTAATTTATTCAGGGCACAAGGGGTTGAAGCTCTCCCTTGGTCTAAAATTATGTATAACTAATTATTAAAGGTTGTATTATGCCAAGATCAGTCAACAAAGTAGCTTCGCGCGCCAGACGAAAAAAAATGCTCAAACTCGCTAAGGGTTATTGGGGACGTCGTAAAAATGTCTGGACAATTGCGAAGAATCATATCGAAAAAGGTTTGCTCCACGCTTATGTGGGTAGAAAATTAAAGAAACGCCAATACAGAAGTCTCTGGATTGTACGTATTAATGCTGCTGCTCGTGCTAACGGCACTACTTATTCTCGCTTAATTCACGCTTTGAAAGAGAAAAATATTTTTATAAACCGCAAGGTACTTGCTGATTACGCTATGAACAAACCAGAAGTTTTCGCTGCCATCGTCAAGCAAGTCATTTAAAAATAATTTATCTCGACTAAGGTCTATACTTTTAAAATAAAATAATATTTACAGGCTGCCACGTAAAAATGGCAGCCTGTTTTCTATTACCTCGCTCTATTAGAGACAAATCTTGTTGAACTCCACCAATTTTAGCCCACAAATCTTTGGCAAGGTATTTGATAATATGCAATAACAAAACATTTCAAATTGGTGAAAAATTGGCATTTGACGAGAAAAAATACTTTCTCAAAACGATTATAAAATCGAACTTTGCAAGTATCATAGCTTTTGCAATAATTCTTGCTATTGGTATCTATGCTCTTACTGAGAACCAGATGCCTGAAAGCTCATCGACTAATCAGAAAATGCCGCAACAAGTTTTGAAATCTATCGAATTGCTTGCCGAAGTTATAAAACAAAA
>DAIPLL010000211.1:0-2005 GCA_036769265.1 Kapaibacterium sp. (SeqCode) | reverse complement strand
TATTACGTTAGTTCGAATATATTTATAACAATAATACTAGGTTGATATTGAATATATAAGCTACGAAAAAAACAATGAAAATAAGAAAGAAGAGCAAGAATTCTTACAATCTTTTTTAAATAAAAGTGAAAATTCTGAACAAGATAAGGATGATGCAAATGTAGGTTTTCGGTTATGGATGCAAAAAATAATCGAAAAGTACATTTAGCAAAAAAACAGGAGGTTCAATAAATGGCTGACGTAATTAATTCGGTCAAAAGTGCGGAAAACAGCACAAATCAAAATCTCAGCAAAAAAACGATTGTCAGCAAAGATGATTTTCTAAAATTACTGACTTTTCAGATGAAGAACCAGAATCCACTAAAGCCGTATGACAATCAAGAATTTGCTGCACAGTTGGCACAATTTTCTCAATTGGAGCAATTAATTGACATACGCTCAATGATTGAGGAAACGACAAATCTAAACAAAACGCTTGCAGATGTAATGACAAACTCTGCTTTGCCGGGTATGCTTGGCAAAACAGCACGTGCTTTGACTAACGAATTTTCATACGATGGAGAAAGCAAAGTAAAACTCGGTTATGGTGTATCGACTAACGCAAGAATTGGGCTACTTATGGTACGTGATCAAAATGGAGGTATTGTAACGCGTATTAATTTAGAAACGAACGAACTAACAAAAGGCAATCACATTTACATTTTCGACGGGAAAGACTCATCTGGTAATGCTTTGCCACCGGGCAAATACAAATATGAAGTACAGCTTTCAAGCGATGGATCGACAAGTTATTCGGCAGATACTTATATTGAAGGAAAAATTGATGCTGTTCGATTCAAGGGCGATGGAACTGTTCTGGTAATTTCAGGCAGTGAAGTATCGCTTGGAAAAATACTCGATATTACAGCAAGTTAAAGTTCTTTGAAATAATTACGGAGTTTTGCTATGGCAGAACTTGAGGGCGTTAAACTACCATTTGTTCCTATTGGAGGCATTGATGCTCTTCGAAGTCCTGCTGCAAAACCCACTGCAAAAGCAAAAAGTGTGTTCGAGGAATTATTAGAGAACGAAATAAGTAATCTAAAATTCTCTCAGCACGCAAAATCTCGATTAGTAAGTCGTGAAATTAATATGAGTTCAAACGAACTTTTAAGATTGGAGAACGCAGTGGAAAAAGCAGCAGAAAAAGGGGCAAAAGAATCGCTTGTTATGCTCGATGATAAAGCATTCATAGTAAGTGTGCGCAATCGGACAGTTGTAACAATGATGCAGAAAGAACATTTGGTAGATAATGTAATAACAAACATTGACTCAGCAGTTTTCGCTTAATTTTGGGGTTGGACCGAGCCAAAAGCAAGGAGACCCCAGCGATTTTTGAATGAGCGATAAAATCGCAAAATTTTATGGACAAATTTTAAAACCAAGGAGGGTTTTTTATGGGGTTATCACGTTCATTGGCAACTGGTGCAAGCTCGCTGAGAGCTCATCAGCAAAGAATGGATGTCATATCCAACAATCTTGCGAACGCAAACACAATTGGATACAAAGCCAACAGAGCAAATTTTAGCGAGCAATTTTATCAAGTTTATTCACAGGGAGTTGCTCCAAATGTACAAGGTGCTCGTGGCAATGGCGGAATTAATCCATATCAATTTGGGTTAGGTGTTCGTATGACAAGTATCACGCAAGATATGTCGCAAGGTGTGTTGGAATCGACAAATCGCGCGCTTGATATGGCAATTCAAGGCGACGGTTTCTTTATATACAATATGAATGGGAAAGAGCTTTACTCCCGTGCAGGAAATATTTCGCAGGATAAGCAAGGGAATCTAATTGACACAGCAACGGGAGCTCTTTTGCAAGGCTATAATATCGATAAAGATAACAATGGTGTAATAATTAAAAATTCTGATGGAACGAACAGATTAAATGCAGCTAAAAGTAATCTTGTTATCCCACCGGATATAATTTCACCACCACGTCAGTCGCAAAATATTACATTTTT
>DAIPLL010000210.1:0-2007 GCA_036769265.1 Kapaibacterium sp. (SeqCode) | reverse complement strand
CTATATTATCGCGATATGTCATTTCCTTCCACCATGCATTCTTCAAATTGGCAAGCAATTCAACTCCCAATGGACCATAATCCCAGCATCCATTAAGCCCGCCATAAATTTCTGATGATTGAAAAACGAAACCACGTCTTTTTGCAAGTGATGTAATTGTATCAATTGAGAACATCTTTTACTCGTATTTAGTTAGACATAAAGAATTTCAAATTTAATAAAAAGTTTAGTAAGTTAGAAAAAAAATTATAAGATTGTGGAATAAAATTATTTGGAAATAATTTCAAATTATGATAAATTTGTAACTCTTATATTATTGAGGAGCATAAAAAGTGAATACACTGGATTTTGTAAATCAAAGATTATTAGAAAGAGCAATCGAAGCCCGTAAGAAAAAAGACGGTGAAAATTTTGCTGAAATTCCAGATTTCAAGCCGGGCGATACTGTAAATGTTGCTGTTCGAGTTGTTGAGGGCGAAAAAGAACGCATCCAAAACTTTAAAGGTATAGTAATTTCTCGTCGTGGTGCTGGAATTAATCAAACATTTTTAGTAAGAAAAATATCGAATGGTGTTGGTGTCGAAAGAATTTTCCCACTTTATTCGCCTATGATACAAAGCATCACCGTCGAGCGTCCTGGACGTGCAAGACGTGCTAAATTATACTACTTGCGTGGTATGAGCGAAAGAAAAATTCGTGCTAAAACATCCAACAATTAAGAATAAAAATCTCATAAAAAGCCATCCTTTCTAAAAGGGGATGGTTTTTTATTGCATATTTTAATTGACAAATTAAATAATTAATAAGAATTAATTTGCTTACTTCGATTATTATTTTTAACTTTCATAAGTTCTCAGTTCAGAAATTTTATTTCGCAATTAAACAGAGAAAATATTAATTATTTGTTAATTTTCTTGTAATATTTAATTTAAATAGTTATTTTGCGTATAGGTAACTTGCAGATATGCAACTAATATTTCTACGGAAATTTATTAATTAATCGATATTTTGTTAACCTAATCAATATATTATTATAGGTATGGCTACATTAAAATTAAAAAAGGCAGCAACATCTGCTCTAAAAGACTATATGGGAGTTTCGGAAGACGAAACATTACTCGTCCTATCGGATGAAAACATGCGTGAAATTGGTATGGCTTTGTTTGAAGTCGGCAAAAGTTTAGCTTACGAGGTTTTTTATTTGGAAATGACCCCAAGGAAGCTAAACGGTGAAGAACCACCAATACAAATTGCCGAGTTTATGAAGAATGTTGATGTGGTGATAGCTCCAACCACTAAATCCATTACACATACAAACGCACGCAGAGAAGCCTCCAAGCAAGGTGTTCGCATTGGCACTATGCCTGGAATCACCGTTGATGCAATGACACGATGTCTTTCGGCAAATCCACAAGAGATTATTGAAATAAACGATAAACTTTGCACTATTTTAAAGAACACCAAAGAACTGCGTGTAACAACGAAACTTGGGACAGACATCATAATCCCCATAAAACAACGTAAGATAATTTCATCGACTGGCGTTTTGAAAAACATCGGTGATAGTGGTAATATCCCTTCTGGTGAAGTTTATGTTGCTCCGATAGAGGGCAAAACCAACGGTGTTGTTGTAATTGATGGTTCCATTGCAGGACTGGGGATGGTTACTTCACCAGTAACAATTGAAATAAACGATGGTTTTGCAGAAAAGTTTTATGGCAAGACCGATGAAGCTCGCCAACTCGAAAAGATGCTACAAGATGTGGGTAAATATGCTCGTGCCGTTGGTGAATTCGGTATTGGAACAAACCCAAAAGCAAAAATTTCTGGTGATATTTTAGAAGACGAAAAAGTTTTAGGCACAGTGCACATAGCATTTGGCAATAATCTTTCGATGGGTGGTAAGATAAGTGTACCAATCCATATTGACTGCATAATCAAGAAACCAACTGTTTATGCAGATGATGAGAAAATTATTGCCGCAGGTAAACTAATTTTATGAATTTT
>DAIPLL010000209.1:0-2028 GCA_036769265.1 Kapaibacterium sp. (SeqCode) | reverse complement strand
GTACCAGATGGTACAGCGGAATAAGTTCGCAACATATTGCTTCACTACATCCCAGAAACACTTTTCGAGGTAGTAAGCAATCCGGAATTTCTACGCGAAGGCTTGGCAGTAGAGGACGCAATGAAGCCTGAGCGTGTTGTTGTGGGCACTCGTAGCAAATGGGCTGAAGAAATTATGACCGAGCTCTATAAGCCGTTTGTTCGCACTGGCAATCCCATAATTATTATGGACGAAAAAAGCGCTGAAGTTACAAAATACGCCGCAAATGCCTTCCTTGCTACAAAAATTTCTTTTATGAACGACCTTTCAGCTCATTGCGAAAAAGTTGGTGCCGATTTTGATAAAATCCGTTATGGTTTGGGTACAGATAGCCGTATAGGCAAAATGTTCCTTTTTGCTGGCATTGGCTATGGCGGCTCGTGTTTCCCAAAGGATGTGCGTGCGTTAATTTACTCCGCCGAAGAACACAAGCAACCTTTGCGCATTGTTAAAGCAACGATGGAGGTCAACGAAGCTCAAATTAAAAGATTTTTCGATAAAATTAAAAATAGATTTGGTAATCTGCAAAATTTGCGTTTCGCTATCTGGGGACTTGCTTTTAAACCTAACACCGACGATGTACGCGAAGCCCCTGCTTTTAAGTTAATCGATATGCTTCTTGCTGATGGTGCCCACATCAATGCTCACGATCCAGAAGCACTCGAAAATACACGTCGTCATTATGGCGATAAAATAAATTACTTCACTAAAATGTATGAAACATTGAACAATTGCGATGCTTTGATAATTGTAACAGAATGGAATCAATTCAGAACTCCTGATTTCGAAACAATAGCTTCTAAGCTTAAAAATAAAATAATTTTCGATGGTAGAAATTTATACGCTATCGATCAAATGAGAGATTTAGGCTTTGAGTATTACAGTATTGGTCGCAAAGACGTTCGTCAAGAGTAGCCTATGGAACCGAAAATATCAGTTTGCATTATTGCAAAAAACGAAGAAAAAATGATTGGCGCCTGCTTGCAGTCAGTCAAGCCAATTGCTTATGAGATAATCGTCGTCGATACAGGTTCGGTTGATGACACAGTAAGGATTTGCCTATCGCACGGGGCAAAAGTTATCCGCTCGCAGTGGCAAAATGATTTTTCTTATTCACGCAATTTATCTTTGAATGAAGCAAATGGCGATTTCGTGCTTGTCATTGATGCAGATGAACGTCTAATAAACCCAGATGAATTGCTGGATACTGTCCGAAATGCCGAACCTAACGAAGGTGGTTGGCTTCTGGAGCTACTTTCCACGGTGGATAGCCGTTCTAATATTACACAATCGCATATATCTTATGTTTTGCGTCTATTCAGAAATAATCCGAAATTCCGCTTCGAAGGTGTTATCCACGAGCAAATAGCATATTCAATACTGCGGCAAGGGTACAAGGTGGGCAATTGCAAAGTGCAGTTATTGCATTTAGGCTACGACCTTGATCCTGAGAAAATTCGCTTAAAACAGCTTAGAAATCTTGATTTACTAAATAAAGCCTTAGAAAAAGATCCAAATAACGCATATAATTTAACTCAAAGAGCCCATACATACGTAGCTTTGGATAGAGGTGAAGATGCTGATTTAGATTACGAGCGTGCTTTAAGCTTAGTGCCACCTTCAAACAAACTGATAATTCGTATTTTAAGCAACGGTGCCATTAATGCTTATAAACTTGGCAAAAAAGATAAAGCTTTTCGCTGGGCTCTGAGATCCTACGAAACCGTTCCTAATCAATCTCTTGCAAATTTTATACTTGCCGAAATTTATTTCGAACGTCAGCAGTACGAGCTTGCTTTGCAGCACTATTTGAAGATGCGTCAAGTGCACAGTAGCGATAAAGATTTCTTTGCTGTGCTTGCTGGCGATTTCTTCATTCCGCTCGATCATCTTGCTTATAAGATTGGTCGGTGCTATTTCCTTTTGAAAGAATACTAAAGTGCAAGCGAAGACTACGAGCTATCATCTAAGCTTAACCCCATAAGCGAG
>DAIPLL010000208.1:0-2065 GCA_036769265.1 Kapaibacterium sp. (SeqCode) | reverse complement strand
TCCGAAACGACCCACAAATTCAACCCATTTGGGATAGTATCATCTCGTCGGATTCTTCCAACATATACTTCATCTTTTCCTGCTACAATTTCTGGAGTAGGATAATCTTCGTTTGCTAAGTCATCTAATATTTTTATTCCGGGTGAATTCATCAGTAAAGCTCTAACTTCGCTTAATTCGAATGGATATTCAGTTTCTATATTTACAGCTTCGCAATGACAAGCAAAGAATGGCAATCTCACACAAGTCGAGGTGATTTTCAAATCTGGTGTGTGCATTATTTTGCAAGGTTCGAAATGAAGTTTTGCTTCTTCGTTTGTAATATTTTCATTTGGTTCAATCGGATGAAACATTATGTTTGAAAATATTTTATGCTTATCGGAAGTCTTTATACCTTGAATTTCATTACTGAGCTTATCAATGCCTTTTTGCCCTGCTCCAGAAATCGATTGATAAGTTGAAACAACAACACGCTTGATTTTATACTTTTTGTGAATAGGATTAAACACAACTACAAGCGGTATGACATTGCAATTAGGATTAGCAATTATTCCTTTATGACGAGCTATATCTTCGGGATTTACTTCAGGGACAACCAGAGGAACGTCTTCGTTACGACGCCAAGCGCTGCTATTATCAATAACAATGCAGCCACTTTTTGCAGCGATCGACGCAAATACTTTGCTTACAGATGAGCCACCAGAAAACAAAGCAATATGGCAATTTTCGAATGATTTTTCGTTTAGTGCCTCAATTTTATAAGTTTTATTGCGAAAAATTATTTCTTTCCCTTTTGATTTTTCAGATGCAAAAAGTTTTAAATTTTCAATAGGGAAATTGCGTTCTTCAAGAACTTGAAGAAAAGTTCTACCAACAAGTCCAGTTGCACCAACAATAGCAATATTAACTTTTTTCATATACACTTCTTTCAAAATTAGGGATAATAAATGATTCAATATGCAATGCCTGACCAGTTTGTGAGTCAATTAGTAAGTGTGCGCCACATAGATGAACATCGCGTTCAGCCAATTTATATTTATGAGCTGTTTGCAATGTAAAACGCTTTAATGCAATATTTTTGTCCAAACCGAGAACTGAGTCGTAGGGACCTGTCATACCAACATCAGTTATATATGCAGTACCGTTTGGCAACAAACTTGCATCAGCTGTCTGAATGTGCGTATGTGTGCCAATTAAAGCAGAGACCTTACCATCAACGAACCAACCCATAGCTACTTTCTCGGCAGTAGCTTCGGCATGGAAATCAACAATGATTACTTGAGCTTTGTTTTTAATTTGATTTAGGGCATATTCCATAGCACGAAAAGGGCAATCGATTGAATACATAAATGCTCTACCCTGTAATTGCACTACTGCTATTTGATTGCCGAGTTTCGATTTTGCAATTTTGATACCTTTTCCTGGATTACCTTGCGGATAATTTAATGGACGAATAACTCTATCATCTTCTGCTATTAATGGTCTTGAATGCCAATTATCCCAAATATGATTACCTGTTGTTATGACATCGACACCAAGAGAAAATAATTCCTCAGCTTCTTCTTTTGTTATTCCTTTACCGTTTGTTACATTTTCGCCATTTGCAATTACAAAATCTGCATTATATTTATCAATCAAATGCTTTAAATGCTCTCGAACAATTTGCAGCCCAGGCTCGCCAACAATATCTCCGATAAAAAGTATGCTGTTTTTCAAAATTGCCTCACCTAAAAACTCGTTAATTTTTGCCCAGAGATAATTTTTGTTTCAAACTCTGTATTTGTTATAACAATTTTGTCAAACCAGGCTTCTTTCAAGATGACCCAAAGTTCAGTCTCGGTTAATATATCTCCCTCTAAAGTATTTACCATCATATTTAGTGAATTCATTACAGCGCTTTTAGGTGAGATTTTATCGTCATTTATTACTTGTTGATGAATATAAACAATTCCATTCTTATTTAGAGAAGTATATACTTTTTTTAGTAATTCAATATTGTCCCAAATGGAATATTCATTAAGCAAATATGAAATAAGCACGACATCATAGCCACCACCAATATCGT
>DAIPLL010000005.1:27126-27553 GCA_036769265.1 Kapaibacterium sp. (SeqCode) | reverse complement strand
ATCCTTTTATGATGCCTTCGGTGCTGGACACGCAAGCACAAGTATCTCAGCTGCCTTGGGTATAGCTACGGCTCGCGATCTCAAAGGCGATAATTATAAAGTTGCAGCTGTTATTGGCGATGGCTCGATGACTGGCGGGCTTGCTTTCGAGGCTCTGAACAATGCAGGTGTCCAAAAACGCAATTTAATTGTGATTCTAAATGACAATAATATGTCCATTGATGCAAATGTTTCTGCATTTTCCAATTACTTTAACGAAATTTTTGCTTCATCAACTGTCCAATCCATTCGTAAAAGTGTTTGGGATTTAACAGGTAAACTCGACTCCTTCGGTGAACGTATTCGCAAACTGCCAAGACGACTTCTAGAGGGAGTAACAGCTATTGTAACCCACGGCCACCTCTACGGCGCGTCCGGTTTTCCAAAT
>DAIPLL010000005.1:25833-27116 GCA_036769265.1 Kapaibacterium sp. (SeqCode) | reverse complement strand
TCGGCGCAATTTACGAAAGTTGTGCCAGTATCAATCATATCATCAACTATTACATATTTCGGTCCATTCAATGGGCATAATGTTATCAAACTTGTTAAGATTTTAAATTCCATTAAGGAGCTTGAAGGTCCAATTTTTGTGCACGTTATGACACAAAAAGGAAAAGGTTACGGTCCTGCTGAATGTGACGTACATAATCTACATGCAATCGGTAAAATTGACAAAGAAACTGGTAAATCGCTTGCGCAAGAATTGCCTATCCCATTATATCAAGATGTTTTCGGCGATACTATGGTCGAACTGTGTCGCCATAACGAGAAAATCATAACTATTACTGCTGCAATGTGCGAAGGAACTGGGTTAGACCGCCTTCAAAAAGTAATGCCAGAACGCGTTATCGATGTCGGCATCGCAGAAGGACACGCTGTTACCTATGCCGCCGGACTTGCTATACAAGGGATATTGCCAATAGTTGCAATTTACTCATCATTTTTACAACGTGCATACGATAACATTATTCACGATGTGGCATTACAAAATTTAAAAGTAATTTTTGCAATTGACAGAGCAGGTATCGTCGGTGCTGATGGTCCTACTCATCACGGTGTTTTTGATCTATCGTTTTTGCGTGCTATTCCAAATCAAATTATTGCTGCACCAAAAGATGAACAAGAACTACGCGATTTACTTTTTTCAGCTGTGTATTATTACCCAAATGCACCAATAGCTATTCGTTACCCTCGTGGTTATGCATTAGGAGTGCATCTTGAACCAATGAGGCATATTCCGCTTGGTAAATCCGAAACTTTACGCAAAGGTTATGATGTTGCAATCATAGCTGTCGGGAAAATGGTAAGTAATGCTCTTAAAGCTGCTGATTTACTTATGATGGAAGGCATATCCTCAGAAGTTATCAATGCCCGTTTTGTCAAGCCGCTCGATGAGGAAATGCTTGTCGATATTTGCCAAAGATTTGATGCCATTGTTACAGTTGAAGAAGGACAGAAAATTGGTGGTTTTGGCTCAGGTGTCTTAGAATTCATATCTCAGAACATTACCTATAAACCAGAAATTAAAATTTTAGGGATTGATGATAAATTCATTGAACACGGTTCTCAAGACGAATTGTTAAGAGATATCAGTTTAGATAGTGAAGGCATATTCAAGCAAATAATGAATTTCTTGGTCAAAATTAAAAGCCCCGCAATTGAAAATAAATTCATTTCTGGTAAATGATGTTTTATGAAAAAAAGTTTTTTTAAATTAAAAATTATTCTTAACTT
>DAIPLL010000005.1:0-25823 GCA_036769265.1 Kapaibacterium sp. (SeqCode) | reverse complement strand
CTATTTTATTGCCAAAAGCAATAAAATATAAAAAAGACCCCGTAGCTCAGCAGGCAGAGCATTTGACTTTTAATCAAAGGGTCGCGCGTTCGAGTCGCGCCGGGGTCACACAAACAGCCTTGATTTTACAAGGCTTTTTTAATGAAAACGTTCATTGATAATTTGAAAATTTATTTGTAAAAAATAAAAAAAAACTTTAATTTTGTAATTCTTAGTTGTAAATGTAACTGGGACGTCGCCAAGTGGTAAGGCACCGGATTTTGGTTCCGGCATTCGTAGGTTCGAATCCTACCGTCCCAGCGTTTTTTTAGATAAGTGTTTAGCTTTATGCACGATTTTAAAATAGCATCAGGGCGGTCAAATAAAATTTTGGCTGATAAAGTTGCAAACCATTTAGGATTGGAGCTATCAGAAACGCTTATACGTAATTTTAGCGATGGTGAAATTTGGGTTAAGTTCAATGATAACGTTCGTGGCGTTGACCTTTTCATCATTCAATCAACTTTTGCACCTTCGGATAATATTTTCGAGCTTTTGATGCTAATCGATGCAGCTAAACGTGCTTCTGCTAAACGAGTTACTGCTGTTATTCCCTATTTCGGTTATGCTCGGCAAGACCGAAAAGATCAACCGCGAGTAGCCCTTACTGCTAAATTAGTTGCCAATTTGCTTGAACGAGCTGGTGCTGATAGAATTATAACTATTGATTTACATTCATCTCAAATACAAGGTTTCTTCGATATTCCAATGGATCACCTTTATGCATCTCCTGTTCTCATCCGTCAGCTTAAAAAATTAGGTTTAGAAAATGTTGTCTTTGCTGCTCCAGATGTAGGTGGTGCTAAAACTGCGCGTTCTTACGCAAAGCGTTTCGGAGGTGATCTGGTCCTTGTTGATAAAAGACGCCCACAGCATAATGTCGCTGAAATTATGCATATAATCGGCGATGTTAAGGACAAAAACGTTGTAATAGTTGATGATATGATTGATACTGGCACAACTTTCGTAAATTGCGCCGAAGCTCTAATGGAAAAAGGTGCTATAAAAATTATTGGTGTTTGCGTTCATCCTGTTCTCTCTGGCAATGCATTAGATAAAATTGATGCATCAGACGCAATCTCTAAATTGTTTGTTACAGATACTATACCGCTTAAAAGAAATTCAGAAAAAATTGAAATTGTTTCCGTCGCTGAATTATTAGCTGAGGCAATTATTCGAACTCACGACAATAGATCAATTAGTTCGTTATTCGAAATTGAAAGATAAATCTATAAATGAGGTTTTAAAATGAAAGAAGTAATTCTTAATGTTAAAAAAAGAGAAACAGGCAAGCAAAGCCTTAATAAAATTCGCAAAGAGGGTTTGATACCAGGTGTATTTTATATGGATGGCAAACCCGGCATTCCTATTACTACTGATTTTATGTCTTTGCGTGATATCGTTTTCACTTCGTCCAAAAAGAAAATCAAATTAAATATCGAAGGCGAAAACGAACCTAAAGATTGCGTTCTTAAAGATGTCAAATTCCATCCAGTAACTGATCAAATACTGCACTTCGATCTGCTCGGTCTTAATCCTGAGAAAAAACTTACTGTCGAAGTCCCTGTTGTACTTAAAGGTCAGTCCGTTGGTGTACGTCGTGGTGGGAAATTACAACAATCTTTGCATAAAGTTACAATAAAATGTTATCCAAAGCATCTTGTCGATGCTCTCGAGGTTGATGTTACAAATCTTGACCTTGGCAAATCCCTCCACATTCGTGATCTTTCAATTGAAGGAATAGATTTTGTTGTTCCAGGTGAAACAATTATCGTTGTTTGCAAAGTTCCTCGTGGTGTTCAAATAGCAGAACAAAACGCATAAATTTATACTCTAAGTTTTATAATGCAAGGGCTGTCTTAGCAAAAATGGCAGCCTTTTTTATTATTCCTAAATTGAATTTTAAATTTTTGTTTTAATATTTTTAATAATGTTTATATATTATGCAAGATTTTTTTACAATTATAATAGTCTTGGAAATAAATCTATGAGGTATTAATGGATCCAAATTTACGTGGTCAGTGGAGTTCCAAAATTGGTTTTATACTTGCAGGTGCTGGTGCAGCAATTGGACTGGGCAATATTTGGAGATTTTCATACGTTGCCGGAGAAAATGGTGGAGCAGCATTTGTTTTGGTGTATTTATTTTTTGTGATTTTTCTTGGAATTCCATTAATGATAGGTGAGCTTGCTCTTGGAAGGTTCACCCAGAAAAACCCAGTTGGAGCATTTACAACTATAAAAAATAAACCAATTTGGAAGTTTGCCGGCTTCTGGGGAATACTCACCTGCTTGGGAATTCTCTCTTTTTATTCGGTGATTGCTGGGTGGACTTTCGGCTACATTTTCAAAATGTTAAGTGGAGATGCATACGGCTATCAAACTTTTGTTTCTGATCCGTATGTTGAAATTGGGCTTTTTGCAGTATTTTTGCTTTTCACTGCTGGAATTGTCTATGGCGGTGTGGAAAAGGGTATTGAGAAATGGTCAAAAATATTAATGCCACTTCTGCTTTTAATTTTAATTGCATTAATTGTTTACGCAAACTTTCTTGAAGGTTCGAGTAAAGGACTGGAATTTTATCTAAAACCTGATCTTTCTAAAATTACACCAAAAGTTATTTTGTCAGCAGTCGGGCAAGCAATGTTTTCATTAAGTCTTGGTATGGGACTTATGATAACTTATGGGAGCTATTTATCAAAAAAGGAAAATATTTTCGTCAGCGGAACAAGCATTGCTTTGCTTGATACCTTAATAGCTATTATGGCTGGATTTGTAATTTTCCCTGCGCTTTTTGCAATGGGAGAGAATCCCGAAGCTGGTCCATCACTTGTTTTTGTTGTTTTACCGAAACTTTTTGTTAATATGCCAGCTGGACAGTTGGTTGGGGCTTTCTTCTTTATATTGCTCTCAATTGCGGCACTTACTTCTACAATTTCAATGCTTGAGGTTCCAGTTGCTTATTTTGTTGATGAGAAAAAAGTGAACCGCAAAAAGATTGTCATTTATGCAACTATTTTTACTTTTATTATGGGAATACCTTCGGCATTATCCCAAGGAACTGTTGATTTCTTTACAAACTTCGGACTTTTACCGAAATCATTGAGTTCACCTGACTTCCTATCTCATATGAACTTCATTTTTGGTGATTTTGCAATTGTTTTAGGTGCTCTGCTTCTTTCGATTTTTGTTGGTTGGGTTTGGGGAACCAAACCAGCAATTGACGAGATAAATCAAGGTTCAATGAAATTTCATAAAATCGCTCCGATTTGGGCATTTTTTATGAAATATATTATTCCAATTATGATTATCTTAATCTTCTTAAGTCTTTTTAATATCTTTTAGTTAAGAAAATATATCCCAAAAATTTGGAAATGATTTACTAACACAGGCGGGATTGTCGAGCACAATCCCGCTTTTTGAATTCAGTACAGCTATTGCCAGTGCCATTGCTATACGGTGATCATTATGTGTACTTGCATTACCACCATTTAATTTGGCTTTGCCCTCGATTATAAATGAGTCATCTAAGCAGTTAATTCTTGCTCCAATGCGTGCGAATTCTTCCAATATGGCATTTTTTCGATCGCTTTCTTTATTGATAAGACGTTGAACACCTTTGATTTTTGAAATCCCATTTGCATTCAAAGCAAGTACTACCAGAGGCGGTATTAGATCAGGATTATCTGTTAGATCAATTTCAAAAGCAGGGATTTCGGATTTTTCACAAAATATTTCATAGCCATTTCCATCTGCTTTTTCGTTTATATTTGCTCCCAATTTCTTTACAAAGTCTAAGATTATTGAATCAGGTTGCACACTTCTTGGAGACAAGTTTTTTATTACTGTCTTGCCTGCAACAAGACCAGCAACAATTGCAAAAGCTGCTGCACTCCAATCGCCCGATATTTCAAATTTTACTATTTTTGAAATATCTTTGTGAATTACAACGAAGCTGAATCCATTGTAATCATATTCTATACCAGCTTTTTGCAACATATCAAGTGTAAGACGGATATAACCTTTGCTGATAAAATTTTTGCAATTTAATAATGTGGGTTTATCTAAAAAAGCATTTCCAATTAACGCACCTGATAATAACTGCGATGATTGTTCGCCTTCGATATTTATTTTCTCTAAATTTTGCTTCGGATAAATTCTAATAGGCAAGTTTGGTGCTTTTCCGTCAAAATGTATTTCGTTGCATTGCAAAAAGCTATATACATCCGATAAATTACGTTTGGCAAGTGTTCCTGAACCTGAAATTATTGCATCCCATTTCATCAAAACAGCAATAGCGGTAAGGGAACGTGCAAGAAAAGCTGACTCATTGCAATCAAAAAAATAATTTTCGTTTGTTTTCGATTTGCTAATAATTATTTTGTTTTCATATAAATTATAATTTGAAAATTTTTGAAGTATAGCAAGTCCAGCTTGTGCATCAGATGACTTAGAAATATTATGAATTTCAGAATTTCCTCGAAGCATTGATATGAGACATGCTCGCAAGAACTCGCTTTTTGAGTATGGAACGGTTACAGTGCAGTCAATTGTCTTGGGTTTAATCAGCATTTAAGTAATTTTTAATTTCGTTAAGTAGAGTTTCTTCTGTAATTTTTAAGTTAGAATTTGTAAAGTATATTAAATCTGAACATTTAAAGTAACTATCTAAACGTTTCTGAAACATTAGTTTGAAATTTTCGAATGTAATATCCTGTAGCAATGGTCTATTGCTTAAATCGATTTCATCCCAAATGTGTTCGGGTTTGCGAACAAGGAAAATTGTATAGGCTATTGACTTTATCATATCAACATTTTTTTGCTCAAGGCAACTTCCGCCACCAGTATCTATGATTGCATTTCGAGCGTTTGAGATTTGATTAATTGCTTCTGCTTCTATTTTACGAAAGTAATTTTCTCCACCTTCGGCAAAAATCTCTGAGATAGTTTTACCTGTATTTTGAACAATAAGCTCGTCTATGGAAATATAATCCATACCGAGTTGTTTAGCTATTGCACGCGATAGCTCTGTTTTACCAACGCTTGTCATTCCAATAAGTGCTATATTGCTTTTCTTTTGGGCTTTTACTTTGATTATTTGCTGAATTTCATATTCGTTGAAATTAAATTTATTTAAATTAAAGATTTTTTCGCAATAAATTTTGAAAGCATAGTAGGCTTGTCTCATTAATATTTCATATCCATCAACATAAATTTCAGGATTAGTGAATAATTTGATCAATGGAGATTTTATATAATTGAAATCAATAAGAATTTTAGAGTTTGTTTTGCTTGCCAGCGGTTCGAAAAATTTCAAATCAGCTGATGTATTAATTATTAGGTCGTAATTTTCTTTTATATTACTTTCGTCAATTTGATGTAAATTGTTGTAAAAATTTTTGAGCATCTCAATGTTTAATTTTGTTCGATTTGCAATGTCTAATTTCATATTATATTTATTAAACAGATCCAAAACTGTAATCGCAGTATTACCAGCTCCTAAAAGCAAAATGTTTTTGAAATTTTGAATTCGAAGTTTGTTGAAAATTTCACCAAATGCAAGGTAATCAGTGTTGTAGCCGTATATTTTATCCTTAAAAATTATAGTATTGCAGGTTTCAGTAGATTTTGATAATTCATCTTGTTCTTGAACAATCCCGTAAACAAGTTGTTTATATGGCATTGTTACATTTATAGCATCTAATTGAAGAAGCTCAAAAAGCTCTCGTGAGTTTTTTATATCAGTGATAAGCAAGCGTGTATAAAATGCATCTAATTTATGCTGCAGAAATAGATGATTATATATACTTGGGCTTTGGGTATTTATTATAGGTTTACCAATTATTGCAAATTTTTTCATAACTAAATCCGTAAATTATTGATTTCATTGATTGAAAATTGCCCTTCGGCTGTTGCACCGAATTCTTCATCAAAAACATACATAAATGGTGCACCTTTTCTCAATGCTTCAAAACGTGTATGTTTTAAATTTTTGCCAATTCCAAATAATAAAAGTTTATTTGTGCCAATTTCTTCATATATTTTAAAAGCTTGCTCAATAAACCTTGCTTCTTCATTAGCAAAAACATACTTAATTATATCTGGATCTAAACTTTTCATTTTATAAATTTTATTAAGAAGTTCAATGATATTTTCATTCACATTACAAGAATGTATGGATAATATAATTTTAACGTTTTTTGAACGCGAATAGTTTACTAAGTTAATAGACAAATCTTCGAAGATTTGAAAATCAATATCAATATATTCTGGCAACAAATCAATGATATCCTTAAATTTTTGAATGTCTTGTTTTCGCAAAATTTTTGGTGTTATTATGCATTTATAATTTTTGATAATTCTTTCTAATTCTTTTAAAATATATCCTGTGTCGAGTCTATATTCAATAAAATTAGTTCTATTGATTTTTTTTATTATTGTTTCGATGCTTATTTTATTTGATATACTAATGCAATATTTATTTTTCTCAAGCATAGTTAGATTTACAATTTTTTAAATAATTTGCTGCTAATTTGCCGCTTAGAGCTGCACCTTCAACAGTGGCGGGGAGTCCTGTCGATGTCCAATCCCCGCAAACGAACATATTATTGAACTCTGTAAATATCGGATGACGTTTTGCATTGTTCTTGCAATCAAGAGCAACAGTAGCTTTTTTATCGATAATAAGTTTTGAATGTATTATGTCTTCTTTGTTTTTAAGCAAATTCAAACTCATTAGGTCAGAGATAATCATATTTTCAATAACTTTACGTTCTAATTTGGCAATTTTGTTTGGGTTGCTAATTGTAATAGTATAGTTGAAATATTTTGTATTCAAGTTTTGCATATATAGCGAGCGATTGAATATCCAGTGAGAGTTTGTTCCTATTAAAGCGTTAATTTCATTGCAATTTATAGGTTTTTTAGTCCAAAAATAATACGAAATTATAGTTGAATAATTAAAATTACTCATGCAATATTCTAAATCAGAATTTCTAAAAATATCATCCAATACATCGAATGGAACAGCAAAAATTAAAGCTTTTGCTGGATAAAATGTATCACTTTTATCATAGCATCCAACAACTTTATTCGAAGATATTTCAATTCTTTGGATTCTTGTATTTTTCAATATTTTTGAATTGCGTGCTTCCAAAAAATTTTCCGCTGGTGCAAAAAGTCGGCTAAGTCCAACGCTCGAAAAATAAATTTTTGCATTCTCTTGGCTTGAGAACATTTTACGAACGACTTCTAAAAATATATCTGCTGGTGATCTTTCAATTGATTGATTAAGAGTTGCCATAATTAAAGGTTCCCAAAATATATTTATTGCCTCTTTGGTTTGATTGTATTTGTAAAGTAATTCTAAAGCTGAAATAGATTGATCAAAAGAGATTTTTTGTGATTTCATTATTAAGTTAATTATTCGAAGTTTTGATTTCAAATCTAATAATCTAAATCGAATCAATCCAAGCAATAATGGTAATCGACTTCGCAAACCTGAAGCAACAAGTTTTGCTTTTTCTGAATCCTTGAAATAACTTATCTCAAATTTTTTTTGTGGAATAATAAACTTACGAGTTCCAATATTATCCAACAATTCAAAAAAATTATGATATGCACCAATGAATATATGCTGACCATTGTCAATTTCATCCCCTGTAAATCTATCAACGAACGAAAAGCAACGTCCACCAATATAATTTTTTGCTTCAATTAACTGCACAGGTATGTTACTTTTCGCAAGTTCCACAGCCGCAGAAATCCCTGCTACCCCGCCACCTACTATTATTACTTTATTTGTCATATATTGCAAAATTGGTATAAAGTTTGTTATTAAAAATAACGAATTTATATGAATTTCGGAAAATTACGATATGAAAAAAATTTTATTAGTTATAATATTATTAATAATAATTTTTCCTAAAATTAAAGCTCAAGATGATTGGTTCTCAGTAGAAAGTGAAGAAGATAACGAAGATGTAACAATTCACAAGAACCACATTGGACTTTTTTTAGGTGCAATTTCTAATTTAAAAAACAGTGAAATTAGCTTTGCAAGCGGAATTGATTATACATATAGTTTCACTAATCTTTACCCTATAATCAGTATTGGGGGATACGTTGAAGGGGGATTTGGCAAACATACGGAGGCAATTTTTGGTGGCATTTTGAGCATAAAACCTTGGGATGAGGCACAATTTTATCTTGCACCATCAATTTTATACCGAGATTTGCACAAAACTGACTTAGATACCATACATTCAACAAGCAGCGTAAAGTTTCTGCTGCGTTTTGGTAGTAGTTTTTCTTTCCACATAAATAATTTTTCAATATCACCAACTTTGAATGCTGATATAGTTGGAAGCAAAGTCAGCTTGGTCTATGGTATTAGCTTTGGAATAGGAATATAAAAGGGGCTGCCTAGTATTAAAAGGCAGCCCTTGTTCGAAATAATCTGATTTTTCTTATACAGAGTCTTTTATCTTACTACAACAAACTTTTGTCTTAAAACTCTGTTATTTAACTCTAATTGCAACGAATAAATTCCAACGGGTAGTTTGTTTATATCTATTGATAATTGGTTGTTACCTAATTTAGTTGTAACTGTTTCTCTATGTACAATATGTCCAAGTGCATTTACAATGGAAATATTTGCTTTCTCAACATCAAATATTGAAAATTCTATGTTTAATTTTCTTGAAGTTGGATTTGGGTATAATTTCAACTCTTCCACGTTGATGGCATCTTTAACAGAACTAATTGTATTGCAAAACTCAAAACTATTCTCATTCAAAAATTCTGAACCTTTTACAACTAATAAAATATTTCCATAAATATCTTTTATTACAACAGCTGTATCAACTGATAGTGGCTGATTCATAAAACCTCTTGGAACAAAATAGTAGCAACCTTCTGGGAGACATAGGTCCAATTCAACTTGATTTGGTGATTCAAAGTTCTTGCTTATTAATATTTCGCCATCTTGATTTAAAATTGACCAACCATAGAACATATAATTTTCATCTGGAGTAATTTTTATAGTTGCAAATTTTGGCAAGATCTCAACATCAAACTCCAGCTCCAACATATTATCGTCTAACTCGATCTCTTGGTCGCTGTTGTCGTACGATAACACCTCTATTTTAATTTTATTCTTACCAATTCTAAGTCTATTAGCTTCGAAAATGAGTGGTGATTGCACTGCTGCAAAAAGTGTACCCCGCAAAGTGTCAATAAAAGTATAGGTTTCAGTATTATTACCCATATTGTATTCATATGTAATTTTATATGCTAAATTTTTTGCTGGTAGTGTGCCAGAGTTAATTAATGATATGTCCAAATAATCACTTACCTCGTTTAAATCACATACTTTAATTTTGTTATCAACCAAATCACTACCTTGAACCAATGATACATCATATATAGGTTCAAATGGAATAGTGAATGAAGTAAAATTCATAAACGACTGTTCTTCGTTCCAAAGTAAATTGTATATCGTATCATTATGTTCAATTGCTAAATTAAAATCATAAGTGCCCATTCCAACGAAATAAAACATATAATGCCCCTCACCAAGGCAAATATCTTCATCGATTTTCTTCCCCGATGATGTCATATTATATTCCTTTGTATAAACTTGTTCTCCTGTATAAGCATTAATTATTGCCCATCCAGCTTGGAATATATTACCAAATTGTATATTTAAAGTTAAGTTATCTGGGCGTGCAAGCTCAAAATACTTGTTTTCTGTAAACTTGTCAAGTTGTACATTTACGCCGTTTGGTTTTGATATATGGACCTCAATATAATACATACCATAATTTTCAAGACTTTCTTCTAAAATAATGGGTATTCTTTTACTCCCACCTGTCAGCAGCGGTTGTTCAATATTAATAGTCCTTGTAATTGTTTTTGTAATATTACTTGGATCACTACCAATTTTTATTTCAACATCAAATTTTTCCAAAACATTTTTCCCTGTATTAACAACCAAGAATTCCCCAATTTCATTCATTCCACCGCAACTATAAACTTTGTCTTTAATATACAACTTGTGTAATTCAACAAAATCATCATAAATTGGTTCAGTTGGTGTATTAATTTTTGAGTTATTCATAATCCAAGAGTAAAAATAAGGCACGCGTGTATAAACTGCTGGTTGTTTTGGTGCGCCACAAACGTTGCCCCAAGATGTTATACCCGCGAGAACAGATGTATTCGTTGCATCTTTTACTGTAAGTGGTCCGCCACTATCACCATGGCAACCGCTTACACCACCTTCTTCAAATCCAGCAGGCAACATACTTTCAAGCACTTGATTCGAACCAGGAGCTGATTCAGCAAACCATTGATTTGCAGTTTCTACTGAAATTATTGGTAAAAATCCGACTTGCAATTGATCAGGTTGATCGCCCATATATTGTGTTGTTCCCCAACCTGTAATTGTAGCCATAGTTCCTGGATCAATAAGCCCTTGTTGCTCCTCCGCTGGTGTTAGCAAGCGTATAACTTTGCTTGCAGCATTAGAAGTATCAATTGGATATGCAAGTCTTAACAATGCGATGTCGTTTTCAACTGTTTGCATATTAAATTGAGGATGAATAATATAATCTGAAATCTCGTAAACAGTAGCTTGTTCAATCTCACTTAATTTTGAAAACGCTGCAACAATTTTTTGCTTTTTGTGAGCACTTTCAACAACACAGTGTGCAGCGGTTAGAATCCAATAACGGTCTATTATCGATCCGCCGCACGTAAATTCATTTAAATTACCTTCTTCGTCAATACTGTATAGTGCCACTTGATAAGGGTAATCTTCTATATTTGCAGGTGAGCCACCGACGATTTTTATATCAGGCGGTGTGGCAAACAAGTTTATTTGTAGAATAATACTACTCGCAATTGTAAATAAGTATATAAAAAGTTTGTTTAGAGTAAATTTTTTCATAGCAGGATCCTCCTTTATTAAACATAAAAATAAAAGTGTTATATTTTAATTACGTTTTACTTTTGAAAATGTTACAAATTAATATGAATAAAAAGGGCTATCTTTCCAGGATAGCCCATTTAATCAGTAGTTTCAGTTTAATCAATAATGTTATTGAATTAATCCGACTTTTCTCATACATCTTAGTATTCTATCGAGTGTGTCTTGAATATCGTTATCCAATCCCATAGAAAAACGAACCAAACCAGGTGTCATCCCCATTGCTTCTTGCTCTTCCTTAGGTATTTCTGATGAAGTTGAGCTTCCAGGCGAACTAAATAATGTTTTGTAAAAACCAAGCGAAACAGCGAAATATCCTACTTTTTCCTCTTGCATACAAATCATTAATTTCCCAGCAGTTTCAGCATCTTTTGCATCAATAGTAATCATCCCACTGTAACCATATTGTGTATTAATCATAGATTTTATGAGCTCATGTTGTGGATGTGATGGTAGCCCAGGATAAAATACTTTAACTCCCACTTTTTCTAACTGGCTTGCTATAAACATTGCATTTTCACTATGCTTTTTCATTCTAATATGCAATGTTCGTAAATTTTTCAAGATGCTTGCACTACGAAAGCTATCCAGAACGGGACCCAATAACATTGCGGCTCCGTTATTAACATTCCGCATACTTGAAATAAAATCATGAGGTCCGCATACGGCACCTGCAACGCAATCATTCGTCCCATTGATGAATTTTGTCATTGAGTAAACAACAATGTGTGCACCCAAATGATAAGCTGGTACTACCATCGGGCTAAATGTGTTATCAACAACAAGTTTTATTCCATATTCATCAGCCATTTTTCTCAACTCCCGAAGATCAGCGATTTCAAGCAGAGGATTACTAATTGTTTCGCAATAAATAACTTTAGTTCTTTCGTTAATTTTTCTTTTAACTTCATCAAGTTTTGTAATATTGACGAAATGAGTATTAATACCAAGTTTTGGAAAAAAGTTCTTCAACAATGCGTAAGTACCACCGTAAATTGTTCTGCTGGAAATAATCTCGTCGCCACATCCACAAAGTTGTAGCAAGCAAGTCGAAATTGCACCCATTCCTGATGCTGCAACAAGTGCATCTTCTGTGCCTTCCAAAGCTGCAAGAGCATAGCAAAGATAATGGTTCATCGGACTTTGGTGACGAGAATAAAGGAAGCATCCTTCAACTTCTTCACTAAATAATTGTTGCATTTTTTCAACACTTAGAAAAGTATATGTAGCTGCATCGGAAATCGATGGATTTACATCACCATATTCACCAAATACTTGATAGTCCTGTAATCTAACGGCTGGATCACTATGCATAATTAATCTCCAAAATGAAAAAAAACATAAGCAAATTTCTTAAATTTAAGTTAATTAAACAAATTTTATGTTTTTCATTTATTTTATATCTTATTCAGGATTTTTAAAAATTATTTTGTAAAAAAAGTTTTTTTGATTAATTTTGCTTTCCCTTGTGAGTGCTATTGACAATTTAACTCAAAAGGGGCCCATAGCTCAGCTGGGAGAGCGCTTGAATGGCATTCAAGAGGTCAGGAGTTCGATTCTCCTTGGGTCCACGGATTTTGGAGCCGTAGCTCAGTTTGGTTAGAGCGCCTGCCTGTCACGCAGGAGGCCGCGAGTTCGAGTCTCGTCGGCTCCGCCACTAAAAGTTCTGTTCTTTGGAGCCGTAGCTCAGTTTGGTTAGAGCGCCTGCCTGTCACGCAGGAGGCCGCGAGTTCGAGTCTCGTCGGCTCCGCCACTAAAAAATCTTCCAATTTAATAAAATTCAAATATTTTATCTTTATGTATAAGTGTTTTTCTTAATTTTTCATTTTTCATATACAAAAAAAGCTGACTTCTATGAAGTCAGCTTTTGCTTACTTGTGGGCCTGGAGGGACTTGAACCCCCAACCGACGGATTATGAGTCCGGCGCTCTAACCAATTGAGCTACAGGCCCGCAACGGCAAATTTACTATCTTTTAAAAAGAACTATTTCAATTAATAGAATACAAAATTAACAAAATTTTCAAAAAATGCAAACTAATAATTGAATAATCCTAAATAAATACCAATTTGTATTCCAAGTCCATTAGAATTCAGCTTGCTCGGCGGATTTTTTATTTCCGCTTCTTTATTGAATGTCCAGCTCTTATCTGCAAGCGGGTTATCAAAAGTTAAATTATAATTTACGTTTGCACGAAGCATAGCAAAATTTGTTACTGCATATTCAAAACTTAATTGTGGTTGGATAAACATAAATTTATTGTTAATCCTGTTCATTTTAGCACTATCGATATTTATTTTGTCAATTTTGCCCCAATCTAATTTTGTAGGTGATTCAATTGTCTCAAGCGTATAATTTCCCCAGCCAAAATTAAATCCAGGCAATATCGCAAATCCCTTAAATGGTACTATTCCATAATCTAAAGAAAATCCATTAACCGAAACAATGAGTTCCGAAGTCATTTTTGTGTTCAGTTCAGAATTTTCCTTAGAAACCTCTTTGCTCCCAGTCATCCCAAAAAAACCTAAACGTGTATTTGGAATTACAACCAAGCCTGTAAATCCCTGTACGCCATGAATTGTGAAGACTCCTTTGAATTTATCTATATCTAAACGGAGCTTATCGACTACGTATTTGTTCACCTCGTCGTAATTCATCATTAAAAAATTAAAATTGTAACCTGCACCAACAGCAAAATATTGCGTGCTTTCAGACTTTAATGGTTCCGTCTCAAATGAAAAATTATCCAATTCATCATCCTGAGAGAATAAATTTGAATTTGATGTACAAATTAAAAATAAAAGTAACACGAATAGCTTTTTCATATTTTCCTCTTGCTATTTTTAAAAATATTAAAACGAATTAATACAAAATATAATATAATTTTTGCATTATTCTATCAAGTTTTTCGTTTCTAACTATCTTATTGATGATTTTTTGAGGAAAAAATGAAAACCAAACCTATCTCAGATAACTTTTTAGCTATTGAAGAAAAATATTCATCTTACGAAAATTCTAAAATTGCTGTCTTACCTGTTCCTTACGAACATACAACAAGCTATGGGCAGGGAACTGCACTCGGTCCTACCGCTATAATAGATGCTTCGCATTATGTTGAATTCTATGATGAAGAGTTCCAAAGCGAGCTTTGCTTCCAGAAAGGTATTGCAACACTTTACCCTATTGATTTTCAAGGCAAATACGATAAAGATGCTCTCGATTTAATCGAGCAAACTGTCGATCAATTGCTCAACGATGGTAAACTCGTTGTTACTTTGGGTGGCGAGCATACAATTTCTATTGCTCCAATAAAATCCCACTTCAAAAAGTATCCCGATATGTCCATCCTGCATTTCGATGCCCACTCCGATTTACGTGAAAGTTATGAAAATAACTCATATTCTCATGCTTCTTTTATGGCACGAGTGGTTGAGTTCTTTGGCACAAAAAACATTACTCAGGTTGGAATTCGTGCTCAATGTATTGAAGAAGCTCAATTTATAAATAAAAACAAAATCAATACTTTCTACGCTTGGCAAATTCGCCGAAAAATTTGGGGCGAAAACTGGCAAAAAACGATTGCTGATACACTAACCAATAATGTTTATGTTACATTCGATCTCGATTGTTTCGATCCTTCAATTATGCCATCGACTGGCACGCCCGAACCAAACGGACTTTTTTATGCCGAAGTGCTTGATATTTTCTACGAATTGCAAAAGCAAGGGAAAAAAATTATAGGTTTCGATGTTGTCGAGCTTGCACCAGTTGAAGGTTTACATCATCCTGATATGACTGCTGCACGTCTAACTTATAAATTAATGCATTATTTGAAATTTTAGCTATGGAGCATCATCTGCTTAATGACATATTTTTTATTATTATTACTTCTATTGTAGTTGTATTTATTTTCAACAAGCTGAGATTGCCTTCAATTGTAGGCTTTCTCCTTACAGGTATGATAATCGGTCCTTATGGGTTGAAATTAATCGCCTCGAGCTCGCAAGTATCACTCATTGCAGAAATTGGTGTTATTCTTATACTTTTTTCTGTTGGCATAGAATTTTCAATTTCAAAACTTTTCTCAATTAAAAGAAACGTCTTCGTTGGTGGTGGGCTGCAAGTCGGTTTGACAGTGATTTTAGCTTTATTAATTTCCAGTTTTTTCAATTTAAAAGCTAATCAAGGGATTTTTGTCGGCTTTTTGATTTCTCTCAGTTCTACAGCACTTGTAATGAAAATTATTTCAAATCGCCTTGGTACCGATAGTCCTCACGGTCGTTTAGCACTTAGTATTACTATTTTTCAAGATCTAATCATATTGCCAATGTTTTTGATTATACCACTGTTAAGCGGTGGAAATATTAGTTTTACTGACGAAATACTATATTTATTCTTAAAAGTTGTCTCAATTATTATATTCCTTTTCGTTTCTATTAAATACATAATGCCAAATCTTATTTTTCAAGTTGCAAAAACAAGAATTAAGGAATTATTTATACTTGTGATCTTAGCTATTTGTGTTATTACTGTTTGGATTTCCTCACTTGTGGGTATTTCACTAGCTCTTGGTGGTTTCTTAGCAGGACTTATTATTTCAGAAACAGAATACAGCGAAGAAGCATTATCCAACATTGAGCCATTTAAAGAAGTTTTTGCAAGTTTCTTTTTCGTTTCTGTTGGTATGTTACTCAACTTAAATTTCCTATTCGAAAATTTTTTAATTGTCATTTTAGCAACATTTCTGCTTGTTTTCGTGAAGTTTATTAGTGGTTTTGTTCCCTCTTTTCTTCTTACTAAAAGCATACGTGTTTCGACAATCACAAGCTTGTCGCTTGCACAAATAGGGGAATTCGCATTCGTTCTTGCTATTACTGGTTTAAGCTATGGCTTGCTTGATGAATTTACAAATCAGCTTTTTTTGGCTACAACTGTGCTCTCTATAACAATAAATCCTTTAATTTTAGAACTTGGCATCAAATTAATAAATCATTTTTCTATTAAATTTAAAAAAGATAAAATTGAATTAATTACAAGTGAGGAAAACCTATACAATCTAACGAATCACTTAATTATTATTGGCTTCGGTCTTAACGGACGGAATTTAGCTGCTGCCGCTAAATTTGCAAGTATTCCTTATTCAATCATCGAAATGAATCCAGTTACAGTTCGTGAGGAAACCAAAAAAGGTGAAAAAATCATATTCGGAGATGCTACACGTGAACACATACTTCTTAAAGCAGGTATTAAAAATGCACAAATTATCGTTTCTACAATCCCAGATCCGATAGCAGAACGAGCTCTTGTGAAAACCGTAAAGCGTATTAACCCGAGCGTTTATTTAATTATTCGAACACGGTACGATAGGGAAATGGATGCACTATATTCCTTAGGTGCTGATGAAGTAATACCAGAAGAATTTGAAACTTCAATAGAAATTTTTACTCGTGTTTTGCATAAATTTAATGTCCCGGGTCAAGAAATAGAAAAATTTGCCAATATGGTTCGTGGCAATCGTTACGAGTTATTTAGAAATATCCGAAAAACAATTAAACACAAAGCTTTTGTCTCAAAATTAGGTAATCTTCGAACTTATGCAACAAGTGTCCGCAAAGGTTCTTATTTAGATGGCAAAACATTGTTGGAAGCAAATTTACGTGGAAAATTTTCTGTTGCAATCATTGCTGTTCAAAGGGCAGGTGATGTTCTTATCAACCCGCCCGTTGACTTTAGATTACAAGGTGATGACGTAATCTTACTATTCGGAAGTAACGAAAATATCGAAAAAGCACGCCAGTTGATTAATTCTTAATGGTTATTTCGTAACCATCCTTTGTGTCTTTGATGAAATAGCCTTTCTGAATAACTAAATCCCTTAATTTGTCAGCTTTAGAAAAATCCTTTGCTTTTTTAGCTTGCAAGCGCTCTTCTGCTAAATCAATAATTTCCTGCGGTATTTCAATTTTTTGCTTTGGTCGTGCACCGATTTCCCAAGCACTGTATATGTCGTTAACTTTTGAAAAAACCCATAGCAACTGGCTTGCCTCATCTGCTGTAATTTTATCGATAGGATTGTCGTTGATAAACGAAAACATTTCAGCCAAAGCTCTCGGCGAGTGTAAATCATTCGCAAGCTCAGAAAAAATACTGTTCTGCAAATCCTGAGCTTTGGATGAAATAATTGGATTTATATTTCCTGTGGCTTTCTCCCATAGCTCATAAATGTAATCCTGTGCTTTCATTCTTGCTTTGTGTGCAGCTGAAATTCCATCGAATGTGAAATTATATTTTGATGAATAGTGAGCAGAAAGCATAGCAAAACGTATGTCTATTGGATCCAGTCCTTTACTAATCAAATCACGCAAAGTAAAAAAATTACCAAGCGATTTACTCATTTTTTCACCTTCTACCTCTAAAAATTCATTGTGGCACCAAAAAACCGTAGGCTCAACTTTATAACCAGCTTTGCTTTGAGCTATTTCATCTTCATGGTGCGGGAATTTTAAATCCACACCACCTGTATGTATGTCGAATGGTAAGCCTAATAGCTCATACTCCATCGCCGAGCATTCAATATGCCACCCCGGTCGTCCAGGATAATTTTCGCCATCTATATAGAAATCCCAGTAAGGTTCGCCTTCTCGGTGTGCCTTCCAAAGTACAAAATCGCTTGCCTGCTCGCGTTCATATTGATCTGCATCGATTCGGTAGCCGCTTATAAAGTTATCGAAATCAATTTTGTAAAGTTTTCCGTAAATATCAACTTTTCTCCAAGCATTTACATCAAAATAAATCGATCCACCAGAAATGTAAGCAAAACCGTTCCGCATTATCCTTAAAATTAAATCTTGCATCTCGTTGATGTATGATGTTGCTTTCGGCATTGCATAAAAATCTTCCTTTTTTATTCCAAGGCGAGTTATATCCTCAATAAAAGCATTCAAATAATAAGCGGTGAATTTTTGCAAATTTTCTTTTGGATCATTTGTTTGTTCGCCCATTTCGCTTTTCCACTCGGGCGAACCCAATCGGCTATCACGAATAGTTTTGTCATCTATATCGGTAATATTCATAACCCAACGCATCTTGTAGCCGCCCACAACACGAAGCACCCTTTGTAAAAAATCCGCAAACAAAAATGCTCGCATATTCCCAATATGAGCATAATTATACACAGTCGGACCGCACGAATACATCCTGACTTCATTATCATTCAGCGGATTGAATTTCTCTACTTTTCTTGTAAGTGAATTATATAGCTTAATTTCCATTTTAATAATTTAACTTTATTAAACAATTAAACAAAATTAGCAATTTTTTAGCATTTAAACGTTTAACTTCATAAGTAATTTTTTGTTACTTTTCTCTTTTAAATTTGTTTATCTTTTAAGATGAATAAAGAACTTCAAAATATTGGTGATGAAGAATTGTTTGCGCTTGTTTCAAAGGGCGACCGTCAAGCAATATCAGCGTTTGAGGAAATCTACAACCGTTATTCATCTAAAATTTATACTTATATAAAAAAAATTCTGCGAAATTCACCCGCTTCGGACGATATTTTCCAAGAAACTTTCGTTCGTTTTTATGAATGCGCCAAAAATGGACAAAAAATGACTAACGTTGCTGGTTTTCTAATTAAAATTGCTCGCAATTTATGCTTGAATGAAAAAATTTCAAAATATAATCAACACTTGAATTTAGATGATTTTATTTTCACAATTAATGATAAAACTTTCGAGCAAAAAGAAATTAATGAACTTATCAATATTGGGCTTGATGCTCTACCAGAAAAATATCGTGAAGTTATTATTCTTAAAGAATTTTTAGATATGTCGTATCAAGAAATAGCAGAACTTTTAAATTTAACTTTATCGGTTGTAAGAATACGTATTTATCGGGCAAAGAACAAATTACGGGAGTATCTTGCCCCTTTTTTAACAGAAACTGAAAAAAATAAGGTAGGAAAAATAAAATGAGCGATTTCACCAATATTAACTATTCGGAAAAAATTGTCGCCTTTATTGATGGTGAGTTGCATCCATCAGAAACAGAAAGTCTATTTTTCAATTTGGCTGCAAGCCCACAATTGCAAGAAGAAATGCGACAACAACTCCTTATTTCACGCTCGTTAAAAAGTTCTTTGATTGCACCACCAGATATATTAAAAAAGAAGATATTTGCGTCTATTGGTGCTGATATTACACAGAGCTCCGGGCAAAAGCAAACTATCTTTTCAAAATTGCTGGATAAACGTGTAGTGATCGTTCTTTCATCACTGCTTGTGTTCTTTCTTTTATCCACGATTTATTTATTCAAAGAATACCAAAGTCTAAAAAATTTTGATAATAAGCAATCATCAACCTCCTTCGTGTCTCCTGATAATTCCAATAATATACCAGTAATTCAATCTATCGAAATTGAAAATCATAAGGAAAAATCAAATTCTTTTTTGAAAAAAAATACAACACAAAACTTACTAAGTAGAAAAAAATCTGATCAAAACTTTGACAGTGGAAAACTGAATCAAATTGATAACGCTCAATTCCCAACTTATGAGACACATCCTTCAAGTTCAGACGAACTCCCATATTTATACGTTATAGATAAAAGTTATTACGAGCAGTTAAACTCTGAATTAAATTTCAATAAAAGCTTTAAACTATCTCAATTATTAGGTAACATTTTCTCAAGAACAGATTTTTTAGATAAATTATCAATGCAAATAAGATTTTTCGAAGCCAAAAATTTCACAAACTCAAACGTTAAATCAACTAACCAACCAATACTAAATAATTTCGGGCTGACATTACTTTACGATTTAGACAAAAATAATGCATTTGCTATTGAAGTAGGTCAAGAAGATTTCCAACAACGTTTCGAAGGCAATATCAACGATTTCCCAGCTCTTTTCAAACAAAATTACACTGCTTTTTGGGTTGGTACTTCTTATCAATATACTCATACAAATTACGGTATTGTTGATCCTTACGTCCGTGCGATGATTGGCGGAACTCGCATTGGACCTTTAGTAAAATTAAACATTGGTGGCAAATATTATCTTTCGAATAAGCTTTATGTTTTCGCTGGAATTGAAAACACAGCATTATTCTATAAGTTCCAAAATAAACAAAATACATCGCTCAAAAGTGGTATATCAGCAGGATTATCAGTGAAATTTTAAATGAAAAAATTACACGTACTTTTCCTCTTGCTTGCAATTATCTCTGCTTGCGATAGCCCAACAGAAGTCCAAGCTGATCGCAAGATAATTGATTTGCGTAAAGATGGGCGAACAGTTTTCAAAATTATTCCTGAAGTTATCGATTTAGAATATCTTTTATATTCTAAAAAGATCGAAACAAAGCTAAAAATTGAAAATCTTACATCGAATAACTTAATTTTAAAAGATGTAATTTTCAAAGGTAATTCTAAATTTTATTCACTTTTGCAAAATTTTTCCCTTTTTATGCAATCTTTTGCAAGTGATAGCATAAGCATTACAGTAAATCCAAATAAATTTGGTGAATTTACAGATACGCTTTACTTCCGTGAATATTTTAAACCTTATGTTGTGATAAATTGCATTGTTCCGAAAGTGTTCTGCTCGGATATTGACTTTTCATCGACGCAAATTAACACAACTAAACTACAAACAATCGAAATCTACAACTTTTCTGAAAATCCTATCGAAATAACTGATTATCGATTTGTTGGTGATAGCTCATCATTTAAAATAGAAAGCTTTAATCCCAAAATATCACCACTTATTGTGCCTGCAGGAGGATTACCACGCCAAATAATTGTAAGTTTTCGCCCTGAAGCAAAAAAATTACATTCAGCTATTGTAATTTTCGATATTAGAAGCCAAAATATTGGCAAAATTGATAATTTTTCTAAGTTAGTTGGTGTTGGTATCTAAAAAAAGCGTTTTGTCCCAAAATTTAAATAATTCATCTTTTTTTTCAAAAAACAGAATTATATGTTTTGTCTTTTGCTGATTTGCTTCGATTAAAAGCTCTTTGAAATTTCCTTTACCTTTTTGTTTTTGAATATAATTCATAATGTAATTCAATAGTACTTCGCTATCCTGTATGTTACCAAGAAGTGTTTGGTATTTCCCAAGTTCTTTGCTCTCAAGCATTACCCTATGATAAAACGGATACAAAAGCTCATACAAATATCTAAATTTTTTAAATTCTATCCTAAAATTGTGAATAGTTACAGCGTGATCGATATTTATATTCTGCAAAAAAAGAATGCATTTTTTGAATTGCTGATTAATCCTACTTACTAAATCATTAATTGTAATTTCACCGTTATTAATTGAATTTTTTAAATCATCTTTGAAAAAGAACATAAGTCCTTCAATTTCTAAACGGCTATTTTCTGTAAACAATTCATTAATCTTTTGTTTTAACTTTTTTTCTTTTGATGATAGATAATCTAAAAAACACTTCCATTCTGCGCTTTGTATTGATTTTGTTTGATTATTTTCAATTTGTATCTGAACATCTCTTAATTTGGAAAGGTTCCTGAAATAGAATTTCAAAATTTTGTTTAAATTGTTCGCATAATAAGAATTGCATTGAGAAAGGTAAAAATTAAGCAAAGTGATTAATCTTCTGGAGCACACTCGAATATCATGAATTGTATTTGTTTTCTTTTTTTCAAGTAAAGCACTATACAACTGCAAGTAATTTGATGTCAAATTCTTATAGCTTTCAAGCATTTTTTCTACAAAAATTGTATTATCTAATTCCATATTTATTTAATTTTCTATAAATTAAATAACAAAGATAAGACACAAATATTTATTTTTAATTTTTATTCGGTTAAAAATATAAAAGGATTAATATGAAAAATATTTTTGTTCACGAAGTAGGATTGCGTGACGGCTTGCAAATGGAGAAAACCGTTGTGTCAAAAGAAAAAAAGCTTGAATGGATTGATGAGCTGGTTAGTTCAAATGTTGATATTATTCAAATTGGTTCGTTCGTCAATCCCCAAAAAGTTCCACAAATGTCTGATACAGACGAGCTCTTTCAATCTGTTAAAGAAAAATATAAGGACTCAGAGCATCCGATTTTCTCTGGACTTGTTTTGAACGAAAAAGGTTTAGAGCGCGCCGTCAATTGCGGTGTCGAGCTTATTTGTATGGGAGTTTCGGCAAGCGAAACTCATAGCCAGAAAAACACAGGAATGACAACCAATGAAGCTTTAAACCGTATAGTTACTATGGCTGTAGAAGCTAAAAATTCGGGTTATTCAGTTCAAGTTTCCGTTCAAAGTGCTTTTGGGTGTGGCTTTGAGGGAAAAATCCCGAAAGAGCGTGTTCTATCAATTATCGAAAAATATTTGGAAAATGACTTGTTAAAAATTTCGCTTGCAGATACCGCTGGACACGCCTATCCTGAGCAAGTCGAAGAGCTTTTCTCTGAAATTTTAAAGCGTGCACCACAAACCGAGCTAACTTGCCATTTTCACAATACTTATGGGCTTGGCTTAGCAAACATTTACGCTGCTATGCGTGTTGGTGTAAAATATTATGAAACTGCTGTCGGTGGACTTGGAGGCTGTCCGTTTACAAAGATTGCTGCTGGCAATGTCCCAACTGAAGATTTTGTTCATTATCTACACCGCATAAACACAAGAATGGATATTGATTTGCAGAAGCTAAACCAAATAGCAAAAGATGTTTCTTCATTCTTGGAAAAAGATCTGCCTGGCTATGTTCATATAACTGGGGGATTAAATTATTAAGTATTTATTTTATCAGTAAATCTATATAATTTAACCTACTACCAACTACCAAAGTGATGTCCTTGTGAAGATGAGCCAAATATTCGATCATCGGCTCATCTTTTTTTTTGCACTATACATCAAATTTAAGCATAAATTATCAAGATAAGTCTCTTAAAATAATTTGCTTGTATAACCGATTACAATTAATAAATAATTCTGGATAAACATATGAAAAATCTTTACAAATTGCTATTTATAATTATTGCTTTACTAATGATTGCTTGTGATGAAGATGATGATAAGCCAACAAACAATCCAGATGATCCACCGAAAGGGGATCGTTATAATCTCTATGTTAAATTCATCAATAGTCAATCATCTAAGTATAACATAACTTCTTTGCAATATATTAATTTAGGTCCTGTTACTTCGGGGATGAACCCACAAGGCGATTGGAGCGAAAATCTTCTCAAAGCAAATCAAATTCTCAAACCCGGTGAACACACTTTCTTTTTTGTTAAGATACCACGTCAGTATTGGGCTTTATGCAAAATTGGTGTTTACGATAGCTTATCCCAAAAAACAATTATCATTAATGATCAACCTGGATTTGCTGATTACTGGATAAAACCAACCATAACACATTGGGGGAGCGATGAACGCACAGTGGAAGTAAGTCTTGAATATAGTAATTATGATAAAATGATCGTCCCAATGTATTGGAGCGATGTCTCAGGTATCAATAACTAACTAATTTTTGCCCAAATTGCAATAGAAACAAGCATCACACCTGATACTGCAAACGTAACTGCCATATCAAAATGCGAAACAATGAAACTACAGCTTATATAGCTCAGTAGTGCACCAAAAAGATTCGCCGATGAAGCAATTCCCATAATGCCACCTTTGTTTTCTTCATTTGCTCGGTAGCTTAAAGCTGAATATAAGCTTGGTGCAATAGCTGCAAAAAATACACCGACTAAAGCTCTGATTGGAAATAGCCATAAATAATGATTAGCTAATAAATGTAAAAAAGAAGCACCCCCTGCTATAAAAACTGCTGGCGAAAATACCTTACTATATGATACCGTGTCGTTTTTGCGTCCCCAGTATGGTGCAAAAATTATACTAAATATACCAAGTATTGCAACAAGCAAGCCCGTAATTGTCGATATAAATTTATCTGGAGCGCCCAATCTTGATACAAAATATGGGAATATTGGATTGGATAGCAATATTGCTGATTGAGAGAGTATAATTAAGATTATAATTTTTCGCATTTCAGAGTTACAGGCAACTGTTTTGAGATTACTGAGTACACTATTTTTTATGTTAGCACCCTGATTACGTTTTTCTTTAACCCAGAAAATTATTAAGAAACCACTTATTACACATAATGCTGCCACAACAAAAAATACACTTCTTACTCCACTTGCATCCGATAGAATTCCACCGAAAAAAGGTCCAATGATAATTCCAGCCGATGAGGCACTTTGCAAAATACCGATTGCGTAACCATTACGGTTTTGGGGTGTGTTTTTACTTACAAATGCCAATGCAGCTGCAATAAAACCACTCGTTGCTCCTTGTAAAACACGTAAGGCAAACAATTGTTGTACATTCGTCGAAAATCCCATTAAAAATACAGCTAATGCCAACCCAAAAATCGCTCGCACAACCATTTTCTTTTGTCCATATCGGTCGCCCAACATCCCCCAAATTGGTACAGCAAAAATTGATAGAAAATAAGGTCCAGCGAAAACCATACTGCTCCAAAATTTTGCCTGTACAGGATCTCGGACACCTAACTCAAGAACAAATAATGGTAAAAAAGGCACAAGCCCATTCATTCCAACCATTGCTATGAATTGTGCTATTGCAAGGATCAGTAAATTTCGCTTCCAAAAATTTTCTACGCTCGGTTGAAATAAAATTTGTTTTGCTCGATTTAATTTGCTCAATAAATTCATTGGATCAAATCCGAATGAAGTCGCCTTATTTTTAAAATTTCCGTAAACATTTTTATACTATCACGAATTGGGCTTACTGTCGTTCTCTCGTCATTATACCACTCAACACCAACTTCTTTTATTTTGAAGTTCAATTTATTTGCAAGATAAAGCAATTCTACATCGAAAGAAAAACCATCAATCTTTGCACGTGAAAAAATTTCAATAGCAGCTTTCTCTCTAAAGCATTTAAACCCACATTGTGTATCTTTAATTCCTTTTACAACAAGCATTTGAACTATTTTATTGAAAGTTTTACCCATCAATTCTCTGTATAGTGGTTGATGCTTCTTTATTAATCGATAATCTATAGCACGTGAGCCTATGCAAACATCATAACCATCGTTGATAAAACGAAGTAATTTCTCAAGTTCATAAATAGGAGTGGATAAATCCGCATCAGTAAACATCCTTATATCGCCTTTTGCTTCCATCATACCTCGACGGACAGCTGCACCTTTGCCTCGGTTAAAACCATCGCCAATTACTTTAACACAACTGAAAGCTTTTGCTATCTCTACTGTTCTATCTGTTGATCCATCGTCGGATACAATTATTTCAAAGTGAAAATGTGAGTTCTTTAAATATGCTGTAATTAATTTCAAAGTGTTGCCCAGTCTTGATTCTTCATTATACGCTGGTATAATAATGGATAATTCTGGTTTCATATTATTCTTTTTTTTATTTGCATAATTTACAAAAATAAATTATTTTTTGCTTGTATTTGAATATTTTGTTATTCTCTAAAGTGAAAATTATAAAATCTACAACAGCTGAAAGTTGCAGCGATGGCAATATTGGGTTTGATATTTATTTCGATAAACCAATAGATAAATCTTTTGCTGAATATCTTGGGAAACTTGGCAAATATAAACTTGATAATTCTTTCGAAGAACCTTATTTTAAGATAATTGTTCGTGGTTATTATACTTTAAAAGGCTCTCTTGGTGCGAATTATTTAAGAATGAATGTTACAGAATATATTAACAAACAAATCTACAAAGAATTCGAAAATTATATAAATAAATATCAAAAAATATAAAA
>DAIPLL010000039.1:0-11533 GCA_036769265.1 Kapaibacterium sp. (SeqCode) | reverse complement strand
TATCGAGCACTTTAATTAGAGCACCGTCTTGCGAACCAGAAAAGGAGTATGTAATTTCAAGATTTCGGCGAGTGGAGGCATCCAGAAGCATATAATTGGTTGGATTGAGACGACGCACGCCTTTTAAATGGCTTAGGTTGCCATTTTGAGTAGTTTTCACATAATGAAGGACTGCACCGCAAGCAATAATTCCCTCAACTAAATCATTTATTCCAAAACCTTTGAGCGTCTTAGTTTGAAAAACATCAGTCAGCGTTTTTTCTGCAAAGTCAAGATCGAAGAACCAGTCCTCAATTTTGGTAATTGAAGGCTTAAAAGTAAGCTTATCAATTAAATCGTGGAAATAAACGACTTGGCTTTTCTGCAAAAGCAACTCCGAAGGCACAATTCCTTCGAGAAGGTCAGCTGCTTGGCTGAATGGGATTTCTGCTGTGATGAAATCGCCGGTGGAAATATCAATAGCAGCGAACCCGACAGTGTTGTTGCGGTGTTTGGCTTGTGAAAGGTATAAAGCCGCAACATAATTATTTTTGTTGGCATCCAGAATTTTTTCGTAAAGTGCAACACCGGGTGTAACAACTTCGACAACATCGCGTTTGACGATGCCGCGGGCAAGTTTGGGGTCTTCAAGTTGTTCACAAACTGCGACACGATAACCAGCACGCACAAGCTTAGGCAAATAATTATCGAGTTGGTGATAAGGGAAGCCGGCAAGTGGCATATCACCGTCGGCGCCATTGTTTCGTTTTGTGAGTGCAATGCCGCAAACACGAGAGGTAATGTGGGCATCTTCGTTGAAAGTTTCGTAAAAGTCGCCCAATCTAAAGAGCAAGATTGTATCAGGATAACGTTCCTTGATTTGGTTATATTGCCGCACAAGCGGAGTTTGCTTTTTTTTCATAGTGCAAAACTAATCAACAATGTATTCTTCGCCGTGGATATCTCGTCGAACTTGGATATTGTCATCGCTAAAGAGTTTACGTAGATCTTCTTCTGCTGGTGGCAAAACTTTATTGTTTTTCATATAATTTTGAAGTTCATCGTAATTAATAGTTTTATATTTGCCTAAATCTGGGAAATAAAGAGTAGATTGATGCTTGAAAACATCAACTTTAATAAGTTTTGCCAAACCTTCTTCTGTTTCGATTCTTGAATGAAGTTGCGGGTAATTTTTAAATGCCTCGATATAAGTATCAAGCTCGTAAAGTAGGCAACATTTTAAGCGACCGCAATAGCCGCTGAGCTTTGCAACGTTGTTGGAAAGCTGTTGCAAACGTGCATGCTCGAGTGTAATATGGTTGAAATCGGGCAAGAACGAAGTGCAACAAAGATCGAGCCCGCACGGACCGAAACCAGTACCCATTCGTTTAGTTTCTTCGCGTGTGGAAATCTGACGCAGTTCAATTCTTGTTTTGTAAATTCGAGCAAGTTCTTTGACAAGCTCGCGAAAGTCGATGCGTTGTGGAGCGGTAAAATAAATAGTTAGCCGTTGGCGATCGAGTTGCCATTCGGCTTCTGTAACTTTCATATCCAAGTTGAAATGAGCAACAAGTTCACGAGTTTTTTTTACAACCTGAGGTTCTTCAGCAGTGTTTATGAAATACCTTTCTAAATCAGTATCATCTGCAATACGCACAAACTTAAATTTTATGGAACGAGCTTTATGACAGCAGCGAACGCGTGCTTTTGCAGACGCACCAATATAAGTAACGGTGCCCAAATCAATGCCGTTTTCAGCTTCGACAACTACTTTATCGTCTGGCTGAACATCATCGAAACCTGTTGAGATATAGAAACCACGCCTGTTGCCTTTGAATAGAACTTCAATTATATCTTCATTTGCAAGAATTTCTTGAATTTGCTGAACGTGATCGATAATATTTTCGTTCGATGTTCCATTATTTGCGTGGTTTTGCCCATTTTGATTTATTTCACTTGTATTCATTAATTCTCCAAAAATAACAATCTATATTTAATAATTTACATTATTAAGATTAATAAATAATAATTTAATTTTAAGTGTAAATTTAAGATGACTAATTTACAACTTACATTATAAAAATACAAATATAAGAAATATAATCATTTATGAAAATCATAATGTTTGTTATTCTGTTTTTTAGTTTGTATATTTGAACTTTAATTTGCTTAAACTTTATTTTATAATAATTTATGGGGTTAATATGGTAATTCAGCCTTTTGCAAATCAAGTTCCTTATGATTTCACGATTGAAGAAAATGTACGCAAACAAAAAGAAGCAATTGAATATGTCCGTAAGCAATTAGGGAAAGAATATCCGAATATTGTCGGCGGCAAAGAAGTTTTCACAGAGCGTAAGACAAAATCGATTAATCCAGCAAATCCAGATGAACTTATCGGCACATTCCAAAAGGCAGGTCAGCAGGAAGCCGAAGATGCTATGCAAGCGGCATTGAAAGCATTCGAAACTTGGAAATACACATCTGCTGAAAATCGAGCAAGCTATTTGCTGAAAGCAGCTGAAATAATTCGGAAACGCCGGTTTGAAATTAATGCTTGGATGATTCTCGAAGCTGGGAAAAATTATGCTGAAGCTGATGCTGACACTTGCGAAGCAATAGATTTCTTAGAACTTTACGCACGCGAAGCTATACGTTACGGAATGGATCAGCCATTGACACCATATCCAGGCGAAATGCTTAAGTATTTTTATATTCCGCTTGGTGTTGGTATTTGCATTCCCCCTTGGAATTTCCCATTTGCAATTATGGTTGGTATTACATCTGCGGCAATTGTTACAGGTAATACAGTCATACTAAAACCATCGAGCGAAACACCTATGATGGCATGGCTATTCCAAGATATAATGCGTCAAGTTGGGTTGCCAGATGGAGTTTTAAACTACTTTGTTGCATCTGGTGCAGAAGCTGGCGATTATCTTGTAGATCATCCAAAGACACGTTTTATTTCGTTTACTGGTTCAATGGAGGTTGGTTTGCGTATAATTGAACGTGCAGCAAAAACTAATCCTGGACAGATTTGGATCAAACGCGTTGTTGCCGAAATGGGCGGCAAGGACACAATTATTGTTGATTCGGAGGCAGATGTTGACGAAGCAGTAAAAGGAGTTATTACATCGGCATTTGGTTTCCAAGGGCAGAAGTGTTCGGCTTGCTCTCGTGCTGTAGTTGATGAAAAAATTTACGATGAATTTGTTGAAAAGCTAAAAGCTGGTGTTGCTCAAATTAAGCAAGGCTTGCCAGAAGAAAATTATCAGATGGGACCTGTTGTAAGCGCCAGCGCCGAAAAATCAATTTTGAACTATATTGAAATTGGTAAGAAAGAAGGGAAATTGCTTATAGGTGGGAATAAGTTAGACCGTCCTGGCTATTTTATTGAACCAACTGTTTTTATTGATATAGATCCAATGGCACGTATTTCGCAGGAGGAAATTTTTGGTCCTGTGCTTGCAGTAATTAAAGCTCGTGATTATGACAATGCTTTGGAAATTGCAAATAATACAATTTATGGACTTACAGGCGCAGTTTACTCCAAAAACAGAGAGAAATTGAACCGTGCAACTCGTGAATTCCACGTTGGCAATTTGTATTTCAACCGCAAGTGCACTGGTGCAATTGTTGATGTTCATCCATTTGGCGGATTTAATATGAGCGGCACGGACTCGAAAGCAGGCAGCCGTGATTATTTAGCTTTATTCTTACAAGGTAAATCAGTAGCTGAAAAGATATAGAAAAAAACTACAAATCAATTGGTAAAAAGCTATGGCAAACATCCGATGAGCAATCATCGGATGTTTTATTAATATAGTATTAAAAATTCAACTTAGATTTCAATTGCTGAAAATTCTCGAACACTCCAAGTTCTGTAATATATGCACTTATGAATTTTGCAGGCGTAATATCGAATGCATAATTGAGAGATTTTGCATCCTGAGGTGTTATTCTAACTTTAATGCGATTTCCATCGATTGCGAGACCTTCGATGAAATTGATTTCGTCGCTTGAACGCAATTCGATTGGGATTTGAGCGAAGTCATCGAGCGATAAATCTACTGTGCTTGTTGGGAATGCAACCCAAAACTGGATGTTATGCTCTCGAGCCACAAGAGCTTTAAGATATGTGCCAATTTTATTGCAAACATCGCCGTTACTGGTAACTCTATCAGCACCAACAATAACAGCATCAACTTTACCCATTTGCATAAGCAAACCACCGGCATTATCGACAATGACAGTGTGCGGAATGCCCTCTCCGAGAAGCTCAAACGAGGTAAGAAAAGAGCCTTGATTTCGAGGGCGTGTTTCGTCCACCCAAACGTGAAGTGGCAAGCCCTCCATCCAAGCACGATAAATCGGTGAAAGAGCTGTTCCCCAGTCAACAGTTGCGAGCCAACCAGCATTACAATGCGTAAGAATGTTTATCGGTCGTCGTTTATTTTTGAAAAGTTCAAGAAGAAGTTCGTAACCATAGCTTGAAATTTTCTCGCAAGAAGCAAGTTCATCAGAATAAATTTTTCTTGTTGCAGCGAGAGCTCTATGGAAGTTTTCTTGAAGTGTTGAGCTAAAATCTAACTTGGAGAGAACCCTATCCACAGCCCAAGTAAGATTTATAGCAGTAGGTCGGGCAGAGCTTATCTCAATGGCAATTTCTTTAATTTCCTCAAGTGTGCGTTTCTTGCTTTGTAGCTCTTGCAATGCAAGGACAACGGCATAAGCACCTGCTATACCGATGAGCGGGGCGCCACGAACTAACATAGTTTTGATTGCATCAATAAGCTCGATGTAGTTTTCAAGAGTTGCTATTTCAAATTGAAATGGAAGCAACCGCTGATCAATTGCTTTGATGACAATTTTGCCATCAGTATTTTCTTCCCAGAGCGAACGATAATGACGACCGTTAATTTTCATCTTTGATCATTAATTTATCATTAATTTTTGTTAAATCGTAGAAACGATAAAGTCTTACTTTTAACTTAACTCATAATGTTGTAATTTTGTGTTTTTAGATTTACGAGGTCGAAATGAACGAAACCTACAAATCTGCTGGAGTAAACATAGAAGCAGGCGAAGAGACAGTTCAGAGAATAAAACCTTTGGTAAAATCAACTTTCAACGAGCACGTGCTTGCCGATATTGGTCTTTTTGGAGGGCTATACGAAGCAAAGTTCGAAGGGATGAGCGAACCAGTGCTTGTTGCAAGCACCGATGGAGTCGGAACAAAGCTAAAAGTAGCTTTTGCAGCGAACCGCCATGATACAGTTGGGCAGTGTTTGGTGAATCACTGTGTAAACGATATACTTGCATGCGGTGCAAAGCCGCTTTTTTTCCTTGATTATTTTGCAACAGGGAAATTGCAACCTGAAGTTGCCCAACAGGTTATTTCAGGGTTTGTCAAAGCATGCAAGGAAAATCACACAGCATTAATTGGGGGCGAAACCGCTGAAATGCCATCAATTTATGCAGAAGGCGAATATGATATTAGCGGGACGATTGTCGGTGTTGTTGAAAAATCTAAGATTTTAAATGGGAGTAGTGTTCGCAGTGGTGATGTTCTAATTGGTTTGCCATCAAATGGGTTGCATACAAATGGTTATTCGCTTGCACGTAAAGTTTTGTTCGAACATTATAAAGTGGATGATTACGTAGATGAACTGGGCTGCTCGTTGGGTGAAGAACTGCTGAAAGTGCATCGTTCTTATTTGCATCTGGTGCATCCAATTGCCGAAAAAGGTTTGCTAAGTGGCATTTCGCATATTACTGGTGGTGGAATTATTGGCAATACTTCACGCGTTGTGCGTAAACCGCTTGAATTAGAAATATTTTGGGATAGCTGGCAGCGCCCCGCAATTTTCAACCTAATTCAAAGACTTGGGAATATAGCAGAAGAAGAAATGCGCGAAGTATTTAATCTTGGAATTGGTATAATATTAATCACAAGCGAACAAAATGCTTATAGCGTTACTGAAAGCCTTAAAGAGGAGAAGCCAATTTTTGTCGGTAGAGTAAAATAGAGTGTTTATGCAAAGAAGAACCAAAATTTTATGCACAATCGGACCTGCAACAGCTGATGTTGACAAGCTTGTTGCATTGATTGAAAACGGAATGGATGTTGCTCGGCTGAATTTTTCGCATGGCACGCACGATGATCACAGGCAAATGTTCGAAAATATCCGCACTGCAAGCGAACAGGCTGGGAAACCTATTGCCATTTTGCAAGATCTACAAGGACCGAAAATTCGTACTCGCAAAGTGCGAAACGGCATTGTGTTCCTTTCACCAGGAAGCGAATTTGTTATAACCGCTGATGATGTTGAAGAAGGTGATGAGCACCGTGTTTCGACAACATACAAGGATTTAATTAAAGAGGTTTCCGCAGGAGATACACTATTGCTCGATGATGGATACTTGATTCTGAAAGTTAAAGATGTCGTTGGAAATGATATAATTACCGAAGTTATAAAAGGTGGGAATTTAAAAAACAACAAAGGCATAATTGCACCAGGTGTAAAGTCCAACGCACCTTCGCTTTCCGAGAAAGACATTGAAGATTTGAAATTTGGGCTTGAATTAGGTGTTGATTATGTTGCTCTTTCGTTTGTTCGCTCGGCAAAAGACGTACTGGAACTTAAAACAGCGATGAAAATTTTTAAGAAAAACGTGGGTATTATCTCAAAAATTGAGCGATTTGAAGCTTGTGAGCGTATCGAAGAAATAATCGAAGAAAGCGATGGTATTATGGTTGCTCGTGGTGATTTGGGGCTTGAGACACCAGCCGAAGAAGTGCCAATTTTACAGAAAAACATTATAAAAAAATGCAACTATTACGGGAAACCTGTTATTGTTGCAACTCAGATGCTCGAATCGATGATAAGCAATCCACGTCCGACGCGTGCCGAAGCAAGCGATGTTGCAAATGCTGTTATAGATGGAACAGACTGCGTAATGCTGAGCGGCGAGACAAGCACAGGGCAGTATCCAATAGAAGCCGTCAATTATATGGATAGAATTATTCGCACAACTGAAAAGCATTTTCATAGAATGCTCGAACCTAAAATTGTTCCTATAGACGAGCGGCATAATTTTTCGGATGCACTTTCGAAAGCATCCTGCGAAGTAGCTTCGCAGGTGAATGCTTCTGCTATTATTGCTATGACAACAAGTGGTTTTACTGCAATTAATATTGCTAAGTATAGACCGAAACAAGAGATAATCGCATTTACCGAATTGCAAAGCACTCAAAGAAAACTTTCGCTTATTTGGGGAGTGCGTTCGTTTTGGCTTGAGCAGTTGCAAAATTCGGACGATATTGTGCAAACTATATGCAATTTTCTTCTTAGTGAAGGCATTTTCCAGAAAGGTGAAAAAATAATATTTGTTACTGGTACATCCGAAAAAACATCATTGCCAGAAAATGTAGTCAAAATTATGAAGTTATGATTTTTATAAAAAGCTCTTCATAAATAAATTAAATCTTGATTGCGAGCTATTGATTTTTCGATAGCTCGCATTTGAATTTAATAGAAGATTAGTCAATGATGGAAGAGAATTCTTCAAACAGTTCAATAAATTTAAACCTTTTATAATTAAAGGAATATTGCTAATTTTGTTTTTATTTTAAATCAATCGGACATCTTGAATGAAAAGAACGTTAATAACATCAGCCTTACCGTATGCAAATGGTTATATACATCTGGGACACGCGGCAGGAGCTTACCTTCCAGCTGATATTTATGCAAGATTTTTGCGGTTGTGCGGAGAGCAAGTTCTATATGTTTGCGGTTCAGATGAACATGGTGTTGCAATAACAATTTCTGCAGAAAAAGAGAAAACTACACCTAAAGCAATAATAGATAAGTATCATCAAGCGAATATGGAGGCTTTTCGCAAATTCGCGATGAGCTTTGATATATATTCGAGAACTTCAACAGATATACATTACCAAACGGCTATTGAATTTTTTGCAGATTTATTGCAAAAAGGCTACTTAATTGAAAAAGAAGAAGAGCAATTCTACGACGAAAAAGCCCAAATGTTTTTGCCAGACCGATATGTCGAAGGCATTTGCCCTAATTGCGGCTATGAGCACGCTCGTGGCGATCAATGCGATAAATGCGGTGCATATTACAACCAGCTTGAACTTAAAAATCCGCGCAGTATTGTATCAGGCGAACCACCTGTGGTAAAAAAAACAACACATTGGTATATGAGATTTGGGCAATTTCAGCAATTTTTGGAAGAATACATTGAAAGCAAAGCAGATGAATGGAAAGAAAACGTTCTCCAGCAAAGCCGCAGTTGGTTGCGACAGGGACTTGCTGATCGCGCAATCACAAGAGATCTGACTTGGGGAGTACGTTTGGATAAAGTTCCCGGTATCAACAAGGAAAAAGCAAAAGGCAAAGTGCTTTATGTTTGGTTCGATGCAGTGCTTGGCTATATTTCGATAACAAAGGAATGGGCGCAAGAACAAGCAAAGAATGGGCGCGGCAACCCTGACGATTGGAAACTTTGGTGGCAAGATGAAGACACACGATATATTGCTTTTATCGGGAAAGACAATATTGTATTTCACACTTTGATTTTTCCTGCAATGCTTAAAGCACGCGGTGGGTACATCTTGCCTGATAATGTTCCAGCAAATGAATTTTTAAATCTTGAAGGGCAAAAATTTTCGAAATCTCGTAATTGGAGCATTGATTTACGTGATTTTCAGAAGGATTTCCCTGAACCGCAATTCACAGATGCCCTTCGCTATGCTTTGGCGATGAGCTTCCCTGAAACAAGAGACAGCGATTTTACTTGGAGAGATTTTCAAAATAGAAACAACAACGAACTTGCCGATATATTTGGCAACTTCGTTAATCGCACTTTACAGTTCATTTTCAAGAATTTCGAGCAAAGAGTGCCGCGTCTTGCGGAAAGCGATAAATCACTTGTAGGGAATTGGAATAATCTCATTGATGAATTAGAAAACTCATTCAATGGTAATTATCAGGAAACAATAGATAGAGCAGCTCGTAAATACAAAGGCAATTTCACAGACGCAGAATTTAGTTTGTTTACATCAGTCTGGAAAAGTGCAAGAGAAGCTCAACGGTTGTTTAATAAATTCCGTTTTCGCGATGCAATAACCGAGACAATGAACATAGCCCGCGCTGCGAATAAGTTTTTTAACGATGCTGAACCTTGGAAAACAATAAAGACTGATAGAAACGCAGCTGCACGAACATTATTTATTTGTGCACAAATGGTAAGCTCGCTTTCGATATTTTTAGCACCAGTAATACCGAACTCAGCAAAACGTGTTCAAATGCTTTTAGGAGCAGACCCACAAACTGGCGAAGCAAATGCTGCACAAATAGGAGAAAACATTTGGCTTACAGCAATTTATCCCAACCTTGAGGAGGACACTCGCATCCAACAGCCGAGCATTATTTTCAACAAAATAGACGATGAGATTATTTCTAAGCAAATCGCAAAGCTTGGGAAACCTGAAGAAGATGAAAAGACTGAGATTCAAACAATCGAATATGACGATTTTGCTAAAATCCAACTTCGCACAGCGATAATCAAACAAGCTGAAAAACTACCTAAGTCTAAGAAATTGCTTAAACTTATTGTAGAAGTTGGGAACCGACAGAAGCAAATTATCGCAGGCATTGCCGAACATTATTCACCAGATTATTTGGTTGGGAAAACAATCGTAGTGGTGGATAATCTCAAACCAGCAAGCTTGATGGGCGAAACATCCGAAGGTATGCTGCTTGCCGCTTCAACCGAGGACGGTCGCCTTTGTTTTGTTACACCAGAAAAGCCCGAAATTGGTTCGGGGGCAATTGTTAAATAAAATTGAAAGCAAAATATGAGCGAAAATTCAGAAAAAAATTTTGATGGGATGTATCTGACTGCTCTGCTTTTCAAGCATAAGAGAATAATAATTGCAACAGTTATTGCATCTGCGATAATTTCGACAGCCGTTGCATTTCTACTTCCTGTTTGGTACACGGCATCGGTTAATGCGGTCCCACCGCAAACTTCAATGAGTGGACTAGAAAGCGCTATGGGCAACATTTCATCGACTTTGCGAGATATTGGGTTGGCAAGAGTAGGCGGTTCATCTTCGAGTGGATACTCGCTTACGGTGGTTTTGCTTAGCCGTTCGGTGAAAGATTCCATAATAAAGAAGTATGATTTACGAAAAGTTTACAAAATGGAGAACGAGAAATACGAAGATTTACTTAAAGAATTTGAAAGCAACCTTGATGTAACTTACGATAAAGAAGGGAATTATGTTATTTCAATAACAGATCAAGACCCAAAGCGTGCCGCTTCGATGGCAAATGATTACGTGCAAATAGCCAATCACTTTGCGGCTGAATTATTTAAAAAAGAGTCAAATTTTAACAGAATTTATATGGAATACCGCATTAAATCCATAGATTCCACTATTTCGGCTATCTCCGAGCAACTTGCAGGGCTATCGCAACGAAGTTTGATGTTCTCGCCAGAAGAACAAGCCCGTGCTGTAAGCCAAGCAATAGTCGAGCTCAAAGCCCAAGTATATCAAAGCGAAATAGAATACGATCTGTTGCGAACAACATTCGGTGAAAGCGATGCTTTGACACAAGTAAAGAAAAAATTACTCGAAGAGACACGCAAAAAATTAAACGAAGCAATGAATAAACCCGGATTCGCTGGCAATTTTAAGATTGACGAAAGTGGTCGCATCGGGCTGGAATTTACCAAAATGCTTACCGAGATCGAAGCACTTTCGAAAGCGAAAGCTTACCTTGTGCCACTATACGAAAAATTGCGTCTTGACGAAGCAAAAAATATAAAAACTCTATATGTGCTGGATGAAGCTATACCACCGACAAAGAAAAGCAAGCCGAAGCGAGTTCTGATTGTAGCTGGATCGGTTCTGGGATCGTTTGTGCTTACGGTGCTAATGATAATTTTAGTTCATAATTACATAGAATTCCGCAAAAAATATCAAAATATGTAATGGCAGAAAATAAAAGTAGCAATTTATTTTTGGAATACTTTTCCTTAGGAGCAAACTTAAAGCTGATAATTGTTCTGCCCAGTGTTTTGCTAATTTCTGTCTATGCTTATTTTGCTCAGGATTTGCTAATTGCAGGTATAGCATTAGCAGCGATAATTGCATTGCCATTGGCTTGGTTCTGCATACGTTTCCCGAAGATGTGGATTTATCTTGTTGCAATAAGCACTGTCCCATTTCTTACAACAAGTGGCGAAGGACTTTCGGTTGCAGATGTTGTTTTGGGTGTGGTTTATCTTGGCGGGCTTATAATTTGGTTTTACTATATTTTGTTTATCAAGAAAGATAAAATAGTTCGAAATATTGCCGATTGGCTTGTAATTTTTTTCTATATAACAGCATTTGGATGCGTAATTATTGCATACATAAATGATGTGGATTTTATCGATGCATTCAAAGAGTATGCTAATTTTTCAGTTTTACTGCTTTATTTCCCTATAAGATATTATTTTCACGAGCAAGAAGATTTGC
>DAIPLL010000207.1:0-2080 GCA_036769265.1 Kapaibacterium sp. (SeqCode) | reverse complement strand
CATTCCAGTAAACATTCAATTTACAAATTATGACAATGGAAATTTCATTTTATTTTAGGTTTAATTTTGAGTTTTATTATGCATTTCGTCATAATCTATACGTGTTTTTTTTATTTTGCTTATTTTTCTTATATTTGTTTAAACTCGTGCAATATAGGAATGTTTTTGTATGAAAAGATTATTTTGTGTACTCCTGTTTTTTGTTTTCACAAATAATATATTTTCTCAGAACTATCTCGAAGAAATTAAAATTGGCATATATGCAAAGGATTTAAAGAAAATTTATACAAATCTTATAAACCATTTTGGTGAAGATTTCTCGGAAATTCATCCCGAAAAGTTTATTGATTTCGCTAATTGGCTTATTAACTTAGAAGATTACTCTTCGGCTTATCAGTTCTATATGATTGCTAATGTTGCAACTTTCCAAAATGACAAATTAAACTTGGACGAAAAAAACAAACTTATGACTAAAATCAATCATCAATGCGATAGCTTAATGAAAAAAATATCGCCTGTAGATAAATTGCTCATCGAGAAGAACAAATATAGAATTTTTCCTGAGAGAATTAATCTTATGAGCAATTTAGCTTTAATGCTCAGCAATACTGAAAAAATCAAATTCGACACCAAACCTACTAAAATTGTAAGGTCTAATCCCGATGGTATTGCACCTATTACTATGGAAACCGTAAGCGGTGGGATAACATTTGTCGAAGAACAAAAACCTGTTGATGAAGCACCATATTACGATTACCGAGATATAATTGAAAATTTGGTGTATCCAGAAAAAGCTATTCAAAAAGGAATTGAAGGCACCGTGAAGGTAGAAGTCGTCATAAACGAGCTCGGCAATGTCCTCTCGAAAAAAGTCCTATCATCAGATAATGAATTTCTGAACTCTTACGCACTTAACGTTATTGATTACGTGAAATTTTCTCCTGGCAAACGCGACAGTAATCCAATTCAATCGAAAGTTATTATTCCAGTACACTTTACAAAAAAGTAAAAGCTTATGAAAAACTATCCATACTATTTATTTCTAATTTTGTTATTTAATATTTCCTGCAACGATGAACTTAAAGAAACTGAAAAATTAGATAATGATAATAAAATAATTGAAAATATTGTCTCTATTGATAAATCTAATACTTACGAACCAATTGAAATAAAGTATCAATCAGTGGAAATCAAAAGTAGGCGCACACTTGACTCAATTTTTAAATCTGTCCCTGATTCAATTGATTCAACAACAGTACGCAAAATTATAATGACGCTTAACCGCAAAGAGCTACATTTCATTCGTAATAATGAAAAAATAATAGTACCCGAAATTTTTACTAATAATTTACTTGATTATTCGATTTTTCCACGATTTTATCCAGCTGCCAAAGATATAAAAAAAATAATCATAGTTTCTATTGATAAGCAAGCTTACGGATGCTATGAATATGGAAAATTAGTAAGATTTGCAGCAGTGAACTCTGGCAAGGAACGCACTCCATCATTCCCCGGGCGTTATTCCCTTGTATGGAAAGATCGTCTGCGAAGATCATCTCTTGATAGCACTTGGATAATGCCTTATACTTTTAATTTCCACAGTGAAGCCGGCAGTGCATTTCATCAGTTCGTTATGCCAGGACGTCCTGTCTCGCATTCCTGCTTGCGACAGTTTTTAGATGATGCTGAATGGCTTTTCAAATGGGGTGAAGGAGCCAAACGAGACAGTTTAGGAAGATATATTCCAATGAGCGGCACACCTGTTATTCTGCTTGGTCATTTCGATTATACAAGAAAAGTCGGTGGTCCGTGGCTCGACTTTACTTCAAATCGCGATGGTTTAGTTGCTTTGCCAGAAAATCCATTAGAAGTAGAAGAAGCCCTTATCCCAATAATTCAAATTCCAAAAGAAGCACGCTCTTCACTTCGCAATAAAGAACGTTATATGTATGCCGAGGATACTTTACGTGCTCGTGGTATAATCAGACCACAAGTAAAGCTTACACCATCGATTAATTTTAATGAACTTCGCCGTCAAAAGCAAGCCGAAAAAATGAAAAAACAAAATTCTGAAATAAAA
>DAIPLL010000206.1:0-2082 GCA_036769265.1 Kapaibacterium sp. (SeqCode) | reverse complement strand
ACCAGGATTATACTACTATGTGCTTGAGACACCAACACAAAGATTTACACGCAGTCTGTTATTTTCAATCAGAGCTGAACGCATCTTAATAACTTCAGTAGATAACTGCAAATTTAACTCTCTTAAGGCTTGGTTTTCGCTTCTAAGTGCCGCTGGATTTGGCACCCACGCAAAAGCATCTTGCAACTTCCCAATTGAAGCTATAACAAATGCACGAAAACCACCAATCTTTGAAGCATCGCTCAGTGAAATCAATGATAAGCAAATTACAGTTAGTGCCGTAAAAGTTATGAGCTCTTTAAAACGGATTATTATTTTTATGAAATCTTGCATTTTTCAGCAAAATTAATAACGTGTGCTTTTAATTAAAACCGAGCGATAAAAACTAAGATTTTCTAAAACTTGTCCCGTTCCACGGACAACCGTTGTGAGCGGATCCTCTGCAATATGAACAGGTAGCTTTGTTTCTTGACTTATGCGTTCATCTAAACCTTTAAGCAAAGCACCACCGCCACTTAATACAATACCACGTTCATAAATATCAGCAGCAAGCTCCGGTGGTGTGCGTTCAAGCAAACGAAGCACTGCGTTTACAATTTCCTGGACTGATTCGGCAAGTGCACCTCTAATATCAGCAGAAGTTACTTCAATCATTCTTGGGATTCCGGTTAGCAAGTCGCGTCCCTTTACTTCTACTTCAATTTCCTCTTTCAAAGGCATAGCTGAACCAACATTACATTTTATAAGTTCAGCCGTTCGTTCTCCAATCAAAATATTGTGCTGACGACGAAAATAATTCACAATCGCTGCGGTCATTTCGTCGCCCGCAATTTTTATGGACTCATCTGCAACTATGCCTGAAAGAGCGATTACTGCAATTTCTGTTGTCCCACCACCTATATCAACAATCATATTACCAACGGGTTCGTGCACCTTAATGACTATTCCAATAGCGCTTGCCATAGGCTCAGCAATCAAATGCACTTCCTTTGCTCCAGCATGTTCGCAGCTATCACGCACGGCTCGTTTTTCTACTTCTGTAATGCCACTGGGGACGCAAACAACTACCCTGCGTGCAGGCTGCCACGACATCGATACTTTTCGTATAAATGCACGTAGCATACCTTCAGCTATTTCAAAATCTGCAATTGCTCCGTCCTTCATCGGACGGATTATCTTTATATCACGGTGTGTTTTCCCAATCATTTGTTGTGCATCGTGTCCAATTGCTATGATATGCTTATCCGAGCGATCAAATGCAACAATTGAAGGCTCGTTCAGCACAATGCCTTTACCTTTAACCCATATTAAAGTATTGGCTGTTCCTAAATCTATTGCTACATCATTCGAGAAAAAATTGAATAGTGCCATTATTTTTAATTAATTTTAATTTTACACATAGTAAAATACAAAAATAAACAAAATAATTTTACTTTATTAATGAAACTTTTTATTTATATTTTTTTCTTTCTTAACAATGAAAAAGCTTTTAAAACGATTTATATTTATTATTTTTTGGAGTTCTTATGTCTGAAAAATTTGATAACGAAAAGCTGATTGAAATACTCCGCAACTGGCAAAAGTTAGAAGATGCAGCAGTTGCAAGCACAACAGAAATCATAAAAAGTAGCCGTAATCCATTCTTGCAAATCATTATGGAAATTATTAGGCAAGATTCGGTTATGCACCGCCGCGTTCAACAACTCATCATTGATAGCTTAGAAATGAAAGATTTCAAAATCGAGCCAGACGAAATTAAACTTCTTTGGGAAAAAATTCAAGAACACGACGAAATGGAAAAAAAAGTTATACATTTAGCTGAAATTGCCAAAAATGAAACAGAATCCCCAGTTGTGAGATACTTACTTGATTATTTGCTCACCGATGAGCAAAAACACGATAATCTGCTTACAAAACTTGAAAGTATGAAATAAAAATGGGCTGCCTTGTCTTTTTGGGCAGCCATTTTTACTTAATCGGAAAACTGTAATTTGCTTTTAGATAATCTGCTATCTTAATACTTGCATACTGCGTGTAAATCTTTGTGTTGGTGTCTCAAGCACATAGTAGTATAATCCTGGT
>DAIPLL010000205.1:0-2083 GCA_036769265.1 Kapaibacterium sp. (SeqCode) | reverse complement strand
TGAACCTCCAAAGTTGATTTTGTGTCAGTTGTTATTGTTGGACGAGTACCAATATTAGCCATCCCAAATTTCCTATTACCATCGATTTCAACCGAAACAAGATAAACACCATCGCCCGGCAGTAATTTATATGCATCATAAGGTCTTATGTTAGCTGTTGGATAACCGATAGTAGCACCACGTCCGTTGCCGTGGATAACTTTTCCACGCACAAGATAAGGATAACCAAGATATTTATTTGCGGTTGCAACACCTGCTTCCAGTAATAAATGACGAATTTTTGTGCTTGAAACTGTTATACCATCTTCAACATAATCTTCAACTTTTACGATTTCAAAATTAAGTTCTGTTGATAATTTTTTCAGCAATTCATAGCTACCTTCCCTATTTCTGCCAAAGAAGTGTTCACGCCCGAGTAGAAATTTTTTAAGTCCAACTTTTTCTGCAAGATAATTTTTTATAAATTCCTCAGGTGGAGTTTGCGAAAATTCATAAGTAAAATGAATAATGAGAACATTTTGAACTCTAAATTTTTCGAACAAATCAAGTCGTTCCTTTATCGTTGTAAGGAGTTGAATTCGGGGACGTGCTTCATTGTGAAGGACAATTCGTGGATGCGGATCCATAGTGATCAGTACAGGCCTTAGATTTTCGCTTTGTGCGATATCATTCAGTTTACAAATAATCTGCTGGTGCCCTTTGTGCACACCATCGAATGTACCGAGTGTGATGATGGTGTTATCATCAAATGGAACTTCCTCGAAATCGCGATAGATATTCATAATTTCCCCGAATTAAATAAATTTGCAAATTCATCAATTTTCAAAGCATCATTAGCAGAAAATTCTCCGATTTTTGTTCGACGTAGCGATGCAAGATATGCACCACAACCGATTTCGTTCCCAAGATCTCTTGCAAGAGAGCGAATGTAAGTGCCTTTCGAGCATACAATTTTTAATTTAGCATAAGGAAGTGAAAAATTCAAGAATTCTATTGAAAATATATGAACTCTTGATGGTTTAATTTCGATTGGTTTGTTTTTACGAGCAAGCTCATACATTTTCTTGCCATTAATTTTCTTAGCTGAATACCTTGGAGGTAGTTGCAAAATCTCCCCTATAAACTTTTTAGATTTTTCCAAAATAAGCTCGGGAGTAATATTTGATATATCTTGGATATTTTCTTCTTCAGCTTCACTATCATCGGTTTTTGTGGTTGCACCGAATTTGAATTCAGCTATATATTCTTTTACTAAATTCTGGTATTTTTCGATTGTTTTTGTTGCTTTACCTAAACAAATAACAAGGAGCCCTGTTGCAAGTGGATCGAGAGTGCCAGCATGACCAATTTTTTTTATATTTGTCAGCGAGCGTATTTTAGCAACTACATCAAAAGAAGTCCATTTTAAATCTTTATCGATTAAAATTGTTGCACCAATCGTTTTTGCGGCATCTAACCACAGCGGAAAATCGTTTATGTTCGATCGAGAAAGGAGCATAATAGAACGCTATTTTCTGCTTTTTAATTTTAGATCTTCTTCTTTAGCTTTATTGAGCAGCTGTTGAATGTGTTCCATCTGGTCGAGCGTATCATCAAGGAAAAATTTCAGATCTGGAATAGTTTTTAAGCGAACTGCTTGTGAAACAATACGGCGCAGCTCATATTTTTCCTCTTCGAGCAATTGTAAAAATTTTGCAGGAGAAACTTTTCCACCGTAAACGCTTAGATAAACCTTTGCAAGCGTAAGATCAGGAGAAAATCGCACTGCGGTTACAGTTGCAATGCCTGCATTATTCTCTTTGGCAAGGTCGCTTATGGGTAAAGACAACGCACGTTTTACAACACTTGCAACTTTTTCAGCACGAATCGACATTTCTTCAATCTCGAATAATTAATTAAAGTGTACGTCTAATTTCAATCAATCGATAGCCTTGAATAATATCACCTTCTTGAATATCATTAAAGCCATCTAATTGAATACCGCACTCGTAAGAAGTATCCACTTCTTTGACATCATCTTTATTGCGTTTCAGCGATGCAATAGAACCGTTGAAAATTGGTAAACCATTGCGAAGCACTTTCA
>DAIPLL010000038.1:0-11637 GCA_036769265.1 Kapaibacterium sp. (SeqCode) | reverse complement strand
ATCATTAAGTTTGCTCGCTTTAACAGCATTCGCAAACAATGATAAAAGCGATGAGATCCAGCGCAGAAGTAGCACACTGGTGCCTGCTGGACCAAATACACCAACTACTTATCCGTTTCAGTTCAATGAAACGAATATTGATAGGCAAGGTGTGAACCGTGCTGCTTCAACAGGTTATTATTTTGTTGATAACGCTGATAACGCACCTGCTTATTGGCGTCCTAATATCGATTTTGTTGATACTACATTTCAACCAACGACTTGGAGAAGAATTCTCCCAGGTCCGAGAATTGTGGACTCAACTTTCTGGCAAACAAATAAAGAAGAAGGTTTAAGATTTTTCCGTAATCCTGCGCAGGTAAACTTCTTCCGTCATCGTGATGCAAACAATAATCCAATAATTGTCGACTCAACTGATAATGCAATAGCTGGACCAATTCCAATTGGCTTCGGTTTCTATTTTAATGGCATTCGCTACGACTCATTCTATGTTTCAACAAACGGTATTATAGCTCTGACTAACCGTCGCTATTATTACAACTCCGCTGGTCAAAGAACAATACCACCAGGCGCTACAACAGCATACGACCCAATGAGTATGGATTGGTTTGTACGTACTAATAGAATAGGTAATGGGCTTACAGACCCAGAGCCAGACGATTTCGGTTACCGTGTATCTGTATTGAACAACCAAATTACAACAGCAACCGCCGGTATTCGTGCAAATGGTGGCGGTCAACTAAATCAGCTTTCAACCACAACTAATCGCGGTGCATACATTGCACCTTTCTGGGGTCCTTTGCATCTCTCGCAATGGAGTGTTCGAGATAACCGTCCCGACGACCATGGTCGAGTATATTACAAGAGAGAAATTGATGGTAGTAAACTAACTATATACATTGTCAATATCGCGCCACAAGCGGGCACATACACTTTCCCACAAGGTCAATATTCCGCACTAAGCAACAGACGTCCAGGCGATGTTGGTTATGTCTCTGCTGATGCACAGGTTGTACTTAATAGATTAGACTCATCAATTACAATTATTTATTCGCGTTTCCAAGGTTTGTATCCAATAAGTGGTATGCAAAAAGTACCAGCTGCAACAGCTTTTGGAGTGCTGACAACTGCTGGTGTAACAGGTTGGGCTCGTGATGCTGCTTACGACTCAAAAACAGGAACTGGCTCTTTCCCATGGGGTCCAACTGCAACTTCAGAATACCAACAAACTACTCATTATTTTGATCGCGTTACAACTTCCTCGCTTGCACATCTTTGGCCCTACGAAAATTTGCGTGTTCGTTTCAAACAATGGAAAAACACTCTCCGCGTAGTTGATATTCAATGGCGTGTTCGTGATGAAACTACATCAGCTTCTGATTTATCATTTAGCAAAAATATTACAACCGAAGAAGCAGCGAATTATGAACTTCTTGCTGGAGAACCAAAATTAGGTGCTATTCAACCTATAGCTTTAATTCAAAATATTTCGAACGATATTCAAGGTCCTTATGGTGTGAACTTTACACCGCAAGATGCTATTTTTACTGCAAGATTTAGAATTTACAATTTAGCTACTTATACAGAAAATCCCGTAACAAAATTCCGCACACCTATACCAAGAATCGTTTATAATCGTTTTATCCGTGTAACTGAAAAATGTTTGAATTTAGCTGCTCAAACAGTTGATCCAGATTGCGGCGATGATCCATATACAATGGTTCGTCTATCGAACGTTACAAAGAGTGGAAATAACTACACTGCAACACATGTTTATCCATTACCAACAGGTGTAAATGGAATTCCACCATATAGATTTGTGCAAGTATTCTTCCCACCATTTGAGCCAAATGAATATATACCTGATCATATTGGTAGAATGCGTGCTTATATTATAGCTGATGCAAGAACATCGCCGAATCCTGCTTTACCTCCATTGGGCGAAGATTGGCCATTTGACGATACTACAAACGTCGATTTCATCGTTATGAAAAGATTGCAAGATTTTAACGATGATTTCAGCGAATATCATAGTATTTTCAGAGTTGCTATGCCTTCGGTTTACAAATGGGTTAACATCGGTTCTGTTGTTGTTGATGGAGAACAAAACTCTCGCTTCCCACTCCCACAACGAGGCTGGTTCGAGGCACAAAATAGTTCAGCAGAGCAACTTCGTTCACCTGTATTACATATGAACAGAAAGAATTTGGATGGCAGCGATTGGAGTCCGAATCAAAACACTCCAGGCGGAGATATTGTAACATCATTCCCAATAGATTTACGCAACAAACGTGGTGCTGTGCTTTCATTTGCTATACAGAGAACACTTAACGGTCCAGATAATACTTGGAATCGTGGTTTCTCGGATCAAAACATTGCTGCTGTTGAAGGAAGATTGGTTAGCAATTTAGATAAAGCAGCACTTTATACAAATGCTGCTTCAGCAAGCCGTCCAGATGGCGACTCAATCGTTGTTGAATTTATGCGTCCAAGCCCTGATGGTATTCGTTTTGTAACTAATGTTAAAGATTATTTGCGCTGGCGTTGGCATCCCGTTCCAAACAGTACCCCATTGACGGGAATTCCTGCATTTGCTCTATTTGGTTATGGTGGTTACTTTATGGGTTGGGACGAAAAGAATCCTAATATGCCATTAAGACGTGATCCAACAACGAATGAAAATGAAAACGGTCTTCGTTTTGATCAATACGATGATGGTATCGATTGGGGCTTCCGTCGCTTCCAAATTCAAATCCCAGACTCATTCATTTTAGCTCCTAACGATGGTGCTAAGAATTTCCGCTTCCGCATTCGTGTTAATGCAAGAAATCATTGGAAAGGTCAACCGCAATATATTCAAGATGATGATGACGACTTCTTAGTCGATAACGTTCGCATCGTTATGCCTTCAAGCAATCCGGACCTGGAGGTTACACGTGTTCGTGCTCTCTGGCCCTACACTCTTGCTCCTGCTTCGCAGGCAACTGAAATCCCTATAAAAGTTGATGTAAGCAATAACTCCGATATTAACGCTGGACAATTTGCAGTTAAAGTTAAAATATTCCGTGGTCAGAGCACTTGGGGGGATCCTGTCTATTGCCGTGTTATTACACCACCTAACTTGAACGCAAGACGTAACTTGGAAGTTACTATGCCTAACTGGAATGCTAAAGTTACTGGTGATGGTACTTATAGAATTCAGGCTATTGTTATTTATAAAGGCGATAGCTTCAATAAAAATGATACAACTTATACCGATTTCAATATCAGATTCGGTGAAGTATTTGCTTATGATAATCCTAACCAAGAAGAAAACCAAGTTCCTGATTTCTCTGGTATTGGTGGTGCTGGTCTTTCTACGCAAGGTTTTGCTTATGGTGGAACAAGTGCAGGTGCAAACTCTTACAACAACCCAGTTTATGTAACAGGTGGTAATGGCGCTGGTTCTGGAAGCACTTCCGGACAATTTGCAATGAGATTTACTCTATTTAATGCTGATACATTATATGGATATCAAGCATTATTCGGTAACTTAAACCAAGCACTCAATGATATTGCGTTTAATGTCTATACTGGTGATGCAAATTTGGGTAAACCTTTATCAATCTATCCTAATTCAGGCATTGTTGCTAAACGTGGACTTGGTAGTGGAATGATTTTCCCACAATTCAATAGATATGTTACTTATAGAGTAACTGATTATGGACGTCAACCTATCATTTTAAACAAAGGTACTTACTGGATTTCCATAGCTCAGTTAGGTTTGGAAGGCTTGCACCTTGGTGCTACGGGATATCGTATGGGTATGAGAACAACTTCTCAATTCACCGATCCTCAGACTGGTCTAACGGGCGGTGCTCTTTCTTGCCACTTGATGATTGATAAACAATTCAGAAAATGGGTTGGTGCAGATTATATTAATGATAACTATTTCTGCTATGAAGACTTAGCTGGCTCAAATCAATGGACAGAATTTATGCAAACATATGGAAATCCTGCCTTTGCTCATTTGCATCACTGGGGTATTCCTGATGGATTTACTCAAACATTCTCACGCGGTACATTTATCCCAATGCTTAGACCTTTCTTCGGTTTCAAAGTTTATGAAACTGAAAGCGTTGTTCAAATTTGTGCCGATGATATCCCTGTCGAACTTATGGATTTCCGTGCAGATGTTCGCTCAAATGTTGGTGTTGATTTGTTCTGGGAAACTGCATCCGAAATTAATAACTATGGCTTCTATGTTGAAAAACGTCTTGCTGGTCAAACAGACGACGACTGGAAAACTATCGGTTTCGTTCATGGTGCAAACAACTCCTCAACTATTCGCCATTACAACTTCACCGATAGAAACGTTAAACTAAACGAAACTTACCAATATCGTCTGCGTCAAACTGATTTGGACGGTACTCAATACTGCTCCACAAGCGACGTTGTTACAGTAACATTCGACGTGGTTGATGAACTCAAAGTTGCTCAAAATTCACCAAATCCTTTCACTGCAATTACAAATATCGAGTTCAATATGCCTGCAACTCAGCGTGCTCGCATTGAAGTTGTCGATATGTTAGGCAACCTTGTTAAAGTTCTTCACGATGGCGAACTTCAACGTGGATTTAACAAAGTTTCTTGGGATGGAACTAACAATTCTGGTACACTTGTTCCAGCTGGAACATATATCTACAGAATTTCATCCGGAAACAATGTTGTTACAGGAAAGATGACTTTCATTAGATAATTCAGTTCTCTGAAAAAATCTAACTTAAATCAACACTTAGGGCTGTCATAAAAAGACAGCCCTTATATTATTACAAATTTTTTTTATAAAAAACGCAAAAATTTTTGTTCAATCATAAGCAAAAATTATATGGAAACAATTTTCAGTAAAATTATCAAAAAAGAAATACCTGCTGATATTGTTCTTGAAGACGACGACGTCTTAGCTTTTAAAGATATAAATCCGCAAGCTCCTGTTCATATTTTGATTATCCCGAAAAAGCCAATTCCAACAATTAACGACCTTGAAGAAGCTGATGCTGAGCTTGTCGGAAAAATAATTCTCACTGCTAAGAAAATAGCTAAGATGATGAATATCGATCAGTCGGGTTACCGTCTGGTTATAAATTGTAACTCTGCAGCTGGGCAAACCGTATTTCACCTGCATTGCCATTTGCTCGGTGGTAGAGATATGCAATGGCCCCCAGGATGATTTAAAAGCCCACTTTATTTTAGGTTTAGCTGAAACGTCCTAAAATAAGTTGACAGATTTAATAAAACAAATATTCCCCAATTGCCCCGAGTAGCAATAAAATTAAAGGCTGTTCCATTCCGGGCAGCCTTTTTGATTCCTTTTTGATTTATTACGTGTCCAGCTTTATAATAATGTTGGCTGGGAAATAATCAAAAATAAAAAAATTGAACAAGAAAAGAAACGAGTCCATATAATATGTTTTTATAGTTCGTCTTTTCAATATTGATTAGCAAATCTTAAACCGTTTCAAATCTAATTTTTATAAATGTCTTTAAATATGGATTATTTTTAATATGTTACTTGATTGGAATTTATGGAAAATATTATAAAATATTGCTTATCCCCATCTTTGCTTGCAAAAATCATAACCAACGGCAAGTATAAATTGCCACCTCATATCAAATTTATCGATGATATTCTTTTCAAGCTTCCTTACACAAAAAATGGTAGGATTATCGTTTCTCTTCCACCGCGTCACGGGAAAAGCGAACTCATCTCCAAATATTTTCCGATGTGGTATATCTGCACTTTTGCTAAGCGTCGCGTGATACTAACTTCATACGAATCCACATTTGCAAATTATTGGGGTCGAAAAGTAAAGGAGTTGGTCGAAATATATGGTGAAACTCTTTTTGGGGTCTTTTTACGTCAGGGTGCCGCTGCTATGAATTTTTTTGAGCTGTCGAACAATAGCTCTATGACAACTGCTGGTGCAGGTGGTGCAATCACCGGGAAAGGTGCTGATTTGCTTATTATCGACGACCCAATTAAAAATGATGCCGAAGCCAATAGTCCTACAATTCGTGATAATGTTTGGGATTGGTTCGTTTCAACTGCATACACACGCATAGAGCCCGGCGGCTCCTGCGTAATTGTAATGACGCGCTGGCACCCAGATGATTTAATTGGCAGATTACTGGCTGAATACGCAAATGATTGGCAATATATTAAACTTCCTGCTATTGCAGGAGAAAACGATCCGCTCGGTCGATTGACTGGTGAACCTCTTTGGCAAGAGCGTTTTCCTATTGACACATTGCTTAAAATTAAGCAACAACTCGGCTCATATTGGTTCCAAGCTTTGTACCAACAAGAGCCAATTGCACACGAAAACACTCTTTTCAAGCGCGAAAACTTTAAATTTTATAAAATTCAAAATGAAATTGCAATTCTTGATGAAACAAAAATTGCACTCGCCGACTGCATTCACTTTGCAACAGCTGATCTCGCAGTTACAACAAAAGAGCACTCTGACTATACTGTTTTTCTTGTTTATTGCCAAACAACTAACAAACAAATTTTGATTAGAGATGTCATTCGTCTGAAAACCGATCCAAGCCTGCACCTTCAGATAATGAAAAATCTAACTTACCAATATCATATTAAGCTTTGGGCTGTGGAAGCGGTTCAGTATGAGGCATTGCTCTCGCGTCTTGCAATGAAAGAAGGAATAGCAGTTCGAGAGATTAAACCGTTTACAGATAAATTTACGCGGGCTTTACCTATGGCTGCATTGCTCGAATCGGGCAGAATTTATTTTCCAGCAAATTCCAATTGGTTTGATGATTTCATAAGTGAGCTAATAACGTTTCCAAATGGCAAACACGACGATCAAGTTGATGCCTTTTCGCTTATTGCCCAACTATTCACTGAAAATACAAATTTATATATCGCAGGACGCAAAATATTAAGAGATAAACTTACGCACTTTTAGCACAAATCCTTGAACATTTTGAACGACTATTTCCTCACCTTCCTTGATTTCTTCATCGCTTGTGGCAGACCAAATTTCGCCCATAACCTTTACCTGCCCCTTTTGAGATGGTGATATTTCAGAAATTGCTACTCCATGCACACCAATCAATGCAAGATCGCCAGTTGCAACTTTCCGTGTTTGTGCTTTTATACCAAAAACAATAATCACAAGGAAAAACAATGCTGTAAGTATTACAAATGCGATGATTAAATTCATTGATATATCCATAAATTCATTTGGTGCATCTATTAACATAATCGATCCTATTGCAAGAGAAATTATCCCACCGATTGTAAGCAATCCATAGCTTACAACTTTTATTTCGAGTATAAACAAAATGATTGCTATTAGAATTAAGCCAATTCCAACATAATTGACAGGCAACATTTGCAAAGCATAAAGTGCAATCATTAGGGATATTGCCCCTAAAATGCCCGGGAACATTGCCCCAGGGCTCCAAAATTCAAATAGCAAGCCGTAAATACCTATCATTAAAAGTATGTAGGCGATATTCGGATTAGCAAGCCAAAAGAGAAAGCTTTCACGCCAAGTCATCTGTCGCTCAATTACGGGTTTCCCGCGGCTTGAAATAATCTTTTTGCCCGATGAAACTTTAACCTCAACTCCGTCTATTGCACGGATCAAGCTATCAATATCGGGTACGATAAAATCAATTGCGCCAGCCAGATATGCTTCTTTTTCCGTAGCAGAAATACTTTCGCGAACTGTGCGTTCAGCCCAATCGATATTTTTATTGCGTTCATTTGCAATTGATCGGATAAATGCAGCTGCATCGTTTGTTATTTTTTCGTTCATCGTTGAGTCAATCTTTTCGCCGCCCATTCCAACAGGATGTGCTGCTCCAATATTTGTCCCAGGTGCCATTGCTGAAAGATGTGCCGCAAGTGTTATGAACACGCCAGCCGAACCTGCACGTGCCCCGCTTGGAGCAATATAGACAACCACCGGAACGTTCGATCCCATAATCTCCTGCACAATCTCACGTGTAGCATCGAGCAGCCCGCCTGGTGTGTTCAATTGCACGATGAGAGCTTCGGCTGAACGTTCTTCGGCAAATTTTATCGCATTCTTGATGTAAAGAGTTGTAGCGGGTGATATTCCGCCATCGACTTTTATCTTGATTATTTCACCATTTGATTTTGACCAACCGAAAATTATCACTACGAGTAAAAACAATATTCTAAATATATTTTTCTTTCGCACATCTGTTTTTATTTGACGCATTCATCGAACGATAATTTCTTTTTTAAATAAACGTAATTTTATTTCCATTGTTTTTTATTTTTGTAATTATTACAATTGAAGAAATTAATATGCTCCAAGTAATTCAATACCAAAAAGATGGACGCCTCGAAGTTGCTCTGCTACCAGCCCCACAATGCCCCGCCGGTGGTGTGCTTATCAAAACAAAGTTCAGCTTGATAAGTGCTGGGACTGAGAGAACATCTGTTGAAAACTCTCAATCAAGTTTAATATCACGTGCTCGCAAGCAACCTGAGCAAGTCCGACAGGTGATAAATATGATAAAGCGGGACGGCTTGCGTACCACTATTGGCAAAGTAATAAACAAGCTCGAGTCATACAAATCGCTTGGATATTCAGTTTCAGGAATTGTTCTTGAAAGTGATTGTGATGCTTTCTTGCCGGGCGATAGAGTTGCAGCTGCTGGTGCTGGCTATGCAGTGCACGCTGAATATGTTGCTGTCCCGAAAAATTTAGTTGTTCGCATCCCAGACGATGTATCTTTCGAAGATGCCGCATACACAACGCTCGGTGCTATTGCAATGCAAGGCTTTCGCCAAGCTGAACCTGCTTTGGGCGAAACTGTTGCTGTAATTGGTTTAGGACTCCTTGGTGCTTTGACTGTTCAGATGCTAAAAGCGGCGGGTTGCCGTGTTGTTGGATTAGATATTAACGAGAATTTGTTTGAACAAGCGAAAAAATTTGGCTGCGATTTAGTCCTTAAATCTGAAAATTCTTCGTCCGTTTTAAACACGATAAGTGCTTTTACAAATGGCTTCGGTGTCGATAGCGTTATAATTACCGCAAGCACAAATTCCAACCAACCAACAGAACTTGCTTTGAACATTTGTCGTAAACGTGGTAAAGTCGTAATCGTCGGTGATGTAGGAATGAATATCCCGCGTAGTTTATTCTACACAAAAGAAATTGATTATCGCATCTCTTGTAGCTACGGTCCGGGTAGATACGACCCCAATTATGAAGAATATGGCATCGATTACCCTTACGCATATGTTCGCTGGACTGAAAACCGCAATATGCAAGCATTCTTGCAGCTTATTGCCAATGGTAGGCTTAACACAAGAGAAATTACTACTCATATTTTCCCAATTCAAGATGCAACTCGAGCCTATGATTTAATCACTGGCAAAATCAATGAGCCTTTTCTCGGTATCTTACTCAGCTATCCAGAAACTTCTTTGCCAACGCAATCAATCAAACTTAAACAATCGCAACACGCTTCACGAAGCGAAATTAAAATTGGCTTTATCGGTGCTGGGAACTTTGCAGTAAATAATTTATTGCCTGCACTGAAAAAATCAAATGTAGTGCTTCAAAGCGTCTCTACATCTACTCCCGTCAATGCAAAAAGTGTTGCCGAGCGTTTCGGTTTCGCAGAAGCTACAACAAATTCTGATGCAATTATCTCTGACAATCACATAAACACGCTTTTCATAGCTTCGCGACACGATAGCCACGCTCGCTATGTAGTTGCATCGCTCAAGCACGGGAAAGATGTGTTCGTTGAAAAGCCGCTCGCAGTTGATTTCGACCAGCTCGACGAGATAAAACACGCATTAACACAAACAAACGCGCGCCTTATGGTTGGATTCAATAGACGTTTTTCAGCTCCGTTTGTTAAAATGAAGGAATTTTTTGCAAATAGACAAGACAAAATGGTAATAAATTACCGCATAAACGCTGGATTTATTCCTAATACTCACTGGATACATGCACCTGAGCAAGGCGGACGCATAATCGGCGAAGTGTGCCATTTTATTGATTGTGCCGTATTTTTAACTGATGCTCTTCCAATATCTGTTTATGCAAATTGCTTCTCATCAGATAACTCCATAATGCCTAATTACGATAATGTTGCGATTAACATTAAAATGAGCGATGGCTCGATTGCGACAATCTCTTATTTTGCAAATGGTAGCTCGCTTTTGGATAAAGAATATTGCGAAGTCCATTGCGAACGCAAATCTGCTATAATGAACAATTTCAAAACACTTGATCTTTATTCTGGTTCCCGTCGTCAATTCTACAAATTCGACGGGAAAAAAGGTATCGAAGAGGAATTACGTCTGTTCATAGGAGCAATCCAAAGTGGCAAGCCATCTCCAATCAGTCCCGATGAAATCATTAAAACAACTGAAGCTACATTTTATGCTATGGAATCTCTGAAAACAGGTCTGCCAATTAGCTTTTAACGAATTTGCTCTATCGATAAATTAGAAAAATTTTCAAGTATATTTTGAATTTCAGGCGAATGCAAAAGAGCGTTTGCCTGCTCATTTTTTGTGAGAGAACGAAAAACCAAAGCATAAGAGTGCTTAATTAAAGCGTGCAAACTCGCTTTCGTAAGCGAACCATCAACTACAACAGAGTTCCAATGGCTTTTGTTCATATGATAAGCGGCAGTTATGCAGGTGAATTTTTCACGCAGTTCTAAGGTTAAATCTGGCAAGCATTTCAAACTTATCGCAGTTGGTTTTTGTTCAATATCAGTAATTGCAAATATTTTTTTATTAACACGAAAACAAAGAGTAGTCTTGTCGAATGGAAAATCAGATGAAGTTTGAGGTAAACTTAAGCAAAATTCATATAGTTCATCGATATCCATCAGATTTTCCCAATCCATTCAATCGCAAAATAACGAGTTATATTCTTAGAGTTCTTTAAATTATCGAGTAAATCACGAAACTGCATTTGCATTGTAAACCCAAAACCGAGCGAATACCGAAGTGAGCTATGAAGAAAACCGTGCCCACGAGAATGCCGAGCCTCCCATTCGAATTCACCAGCGTTATATTCTAAATTTTTGGCTAAGCGTCTGACGATTGCTTGCTCCAGTCCAACATAAGTGTTTACTAAATAGTCGTCGCCTACGTTTTCAAACGAGTAATTGACGCCTGCGTGCAATCCAAGATAGCCCAGATCCCACAGAAAACTTTTGCTCAGAGAAAGGAAAATTCCGGGAGAAGCGATTTCAAAACGGTTTGAACTGTTGTTATATTTCCCAGTTCCACGTGTAGAAACTCCCACTGCGAAAGCTGGGACATTCATAGTTTCATTGATAAATCTATACTTTATAATTATCGATGGTACACTTTGCATCGAAACATCTTGCGAGCCAACTAAACCGCCTAACGAAATTGAACCGCCAATGTTGAAATTTTGCCAAAGCCCATAACTCATCGAAAATGCAATCCCACCATTTTCGTAATGCAAAAGATCCACAGCATAATCATTCTTGGGCAATACTCCTGCGGTAGGCATATCGACAAAGTCCAGTGTCTCGAAAGTTGCTCCACCGACAGCACAGCCCAGCGAGTATAAATTATGTGCCAGGAAAAGCAATATT
>DAIPLL010000204.1:0-2169 GCA_036769265.1 Kapaibacterium sp. (SeqCode) | reverse complement strand
TGGAGTTTAAGGATAATATTCCTTCTTTAAGACATGTTATTGTGATGAATAAAGATTATGATAGGAAAAATTTATTTGTACGCTCGATGACAGAGTTAATTGAACGAGGAGAATCTATTAGAAATTCAAAGGAAAGAGAAGAACTATTAACTGAATGCTGCGATAAAATTACAGAAGATGATCTGCTTACAATCATTTACACAAGTGGAACAACTGGCGAGCCAAAAGGTGTTATGCTGACACACAAAAATGTTGCCTCGAATGTTACAGCATCAATAAAAGCATTTGGTGGTGATTTATCAAAAGAAAGAGCACTATCATATTTACCATTTTGTCACGCTTACGAGCGGACAACTGGTTTTTATGCGTTATTTGCAGGTGGAGCTGAGGTAGCAATAGCCGAATCTATTGACACAGTAGCTACTAATTTAAAAGAGATACAACCAACTTTTATGACAACAGTACCAAAATTGTTGGAAAAAGTAAAGAAAAAGATTTATTTAGCAATTGAAAAAGAATCCTCAATAAAGAAAAAAATGTTTCATTGGGCTGTATCAGTTGGGACAAAATATGTGAGGAATTTACTTAAAAATCAAGTAAATCCTTTTACAACAACAAAATATAATATAGCAGATAAATTAGTTTTCTCAAAATTGCGAGAAAAATTAGGAGGTCAACTTCGGCGAATGTATTCAGGTGGTGCCGCTCTTCCTATTGATGTGGCTGAGTTTTTTTGGGCACTTGGCATAAAAGTTTATGAAGGTTATGGTTTAACTGAGGCGTCGCCAGTAGTTGCTGTTGGCAGAGATAATAATATTGAACTTGGAACAATAGGGACTCCACTTGATGGCGTCGAAGTTCGTTTAGCTGACGATGGTGAAATACTTGTGCGTGGTCCGAATGTTATGAAAGGTTATTGGAAAGACGAGCTTGCCACACAAGAAGCAATAGACGAAGATGGGTGGCTCTATACTGGTGATATTGCAATTATCACAGAAAAGGGGAATTTGAAAATAACAGATAGAAAGAAAAATATATTTGTTTCAAGTGGTGGCAAGAACATTGCACCTCAGCCTATTGAAAATTTGCTATGTCAGAGCAAATATATTGATCAATGTGTTTTAATTGGCGAGCGCCGTGAGTATTGCACTGCTTTGCTTACTCCAAATTTTGAGCAACTAAAACAGCTTGCAAATGACCTCGGTCTTGAATACCAATCAGAAGACGAGCTTATTGTTAATCAAAAAATTATTAAGCACATAAAGAATGAAATAGATTTTTATCAGAAGGATTTATCAAAATTTGAAAAAATTAGGAAATTTTCTCTCCTGAGCAAGCCCTTCAGTGTTGAAACAGGAGAATTAAGCCCCAAAATGAGTATTAAACGCCATATTGTAGAAAGAAATTATGCAGATATAATCGAGCGAATGTATAAAGAAGACTAATTCAACTTTGTTTTACTAATCCCAATTCCAACTGAAATTCTACGTGAGGAATTGGGATTTTCTTTACTTAAAACATTTTTTCCATTAACTACCATGATTGTCGAGCCACCACCATCTAAATTCATTGCTTCATAGCAGCCAATATATTTCATAATTCCGGCAAGCGATTTTAAGTTTGCACCAACAGTTTTTGTTTCATTGCCATTTGGTTTAATAGCAACGAAATAAATTATATTTTTATTCTTATTAAATCCGATAGCAGTTCGTGGCAAATTCTTGTTTATGAATCTTTTGCTTCGAGATCCTTCCTTTTCTGCTTCGTGTTTTGCAACACCGTGTCGTACAAGTCTTGGAGTACCACAAACACCATCAGTAAAAATTTCTTTGGTAAAACTGTTGGTTGTGAACTTTAAAATAATAGTATCGCCAATATTTGGAAGTGAATTAAAAAAAATATTACGTCCAAGCGAAACTATACAGCCATCCTCTGGTATTTGAACAATGCTTGAGTCAATTGATAAAACTATACACTTTATATCAGAATTAATAGCAGGTTCGCTTAAGTATCTTAATTTAATTTTTAGTGTATTATATTCTAAAGAAGACATAAGTTGTGATTTTATTAACTCCTGACGCATTTGTTCAATATTAAATTCAGCTTCAGTTGAATCATTGTAAATAATATCGTTATCGTTATTTTCTCTTAGGCTAAAAAGATTTTCCT
>DAIPLL010000203.1:0-2171 GCA_036769265.1 Kapaibacterium sp. (SeqCode) | reverse complement strand
TTTAAAATTTCAGTTAGATTTTTAAGTGCTCCGAAAGGATTTTTTAGGTCGTGAGCAATAATGGAAAAGAATTTATCTTTTGTAGCATTGGCTTCTTTAAGCTCTTCAAGATATTGTTCAAGTTTAATTTGTGCAAGTTTTTTCTCTGTAATATCCATTACAGTGCCCACTATTTTAATAATTTTGCCATCTTTATCATAAACTGGGCGTCCTCGACCTTCCAAAATTTTACGATTCCCCGAGAGTGTTATTATTTCATATTCTATGTTATATGGAATACCTTCATTAACAGCTTTATCTCCAACTTGCTTCAAAATATCGATATCATCTGATTTCATAATACTCGTAATTAGTTCTAAAGTAGGTGTAGTTGTATCAGGGTCAAATTCATAAATACGATATAACTCTTTGGACCAGGTAATTTTTTGTGTTGCTAAGTCAAACTCCCAGCTACCAAAGTGAACAATAGCTTCAGCTTCCGAAAGCAATGCTTCACTTCGAGCAAGTTGCATAGCCTCTATCTTTTTTTGAGTTATATCTCTTGCTATGATAATAAAGTTTTCTTCGCTTTCAATATAAACATAAGAAATTGAAACCTCTAAATCAATTATTTGACCTCCTTTTCTTAAAGCTTGAATTTCAAAATGTTTTGAGGACTCTAAATCTTTAGCAGCAAATTTTAAATTTTCAAAATTTGCTTTATAAAGCTGATATTTTCCTGGAGGAGAAATTAATTTTACAAAATCAGTATTGGTTGCCTCTTCATTAGTATATCCAAAAATTCTGAAAGCCGCTTCATTCCAAAAATTAATTTTATTATTATTATTTATCATTGTAATTGCATCATACGCTGATGAAGTAATTTTTTTAAACTTTTCTTCACTTAGACGTAAAGCTTGCTCGGCGTGTTTTCTTTCTTCGATTTCCTTTTGTAATTGCTGTTGATTTTCAAGTATTTTTCGAGTAACTTCTCTTTCTCTTAAAATAAACCTAAAATACAAAGCTAAGAGGCGAACAATTTCAACTTCTGTAAAAGGTTTATTTAAGAAATCAATTCCACCGACATCGAAACTTCTGTGAACAATTTCTTTTGTCGGTGGCATAGCAGTACAAAAAATAATTGGGATATTTGCATATTTCTCTTGGTGTTTGATAATTTTAGCTGCTTTAAAACCGTCAACTTCAGGCATATTAACATCGAGCAATATTAAATCAACAGGATGATTGCCCAGAAGTCGCATTGCTTCAAAAGCATTGCCTGCTTCGAAAATTCTCACTTTAAAGTTTTCCTCAATCATTTTTCTTGCAGTAACACGAAAAAAATTGCTATCATCAACAATCAAAATATTAAAAGTATAATCTGATATATTCATATAATTCCTCAAGATTATTGTTTTTTTTACGATAAGATACAATAAATATTAATGTGATAACGTAAAAATTATTGTTATAAATTATTTTTTATTTTTATATTTCATTAAAACTAATTGGAAGGATTTATGAAAACTGATTTATTAAATAAAAATATTAAAGAAACTGATTTAAATCAACATTTAGTGATAGAAATAAATAACAATCTTTATTCAATTTCAATATTACCAATTAAGGAAATAGTAATTGTACCTGAAGTAACTCCAATGCCGAATACACCTGAATATGTGCGTGGTTTGATAAAGTTACGTCAGAATATTATAACACTTATTGATTCAAGAAAAAGATTAGGCTTTCGCTCGCTTGAAGAAATTGACAAAGAATTGCTCGATATGCTTAAAGAGCGTAAACAAGACCATATAAACTGGCTACAAACACTAATTCAATCAGTAGAAAAAAACACTGAATTTCCACTAACAACCGACCCACATGCTTGTGCTTTTGGTAAGTGGTATGATAATTTTAAAACAGATAATTACGGTTTACAAGTATTTATGAGACAATTTGATAGACCACATAAAAAAATACACGCAATTGCACAGAAGGCTCTTAAAGAAAGAGAAATAAATGGGTTAAATGCGGCACTAAAAATAATACAAGAAACAAAAGACACAGATTTAAAAGCAATGATTAATCTTTTCGATACAGCTGGTGATGCAATTAAAGAAGCTCATAGAGAGCTTGCTATTATTTTAGAACATAATAATTCACTAATTTCAATTACAGCAGATAACGTATCA
>DAIPLL010000202.1:0-2174 GCA_036769265.1 Kapaibacterium sp. (SeqCode) | reverse complement strand
CAAACGAAATCGTAATTACAGCAAATAAAAAAATACAAACTGTTCAGGAAGTGCCAATATCATTAAGTATAATTAAAGGAAATATATTTAGTGATAAATCAATTTCTACAATCGATGAAGCATTAAAATATATCCCGTCCATTGAAGTAAATAACGATAATATAAGCATTCGTGGCTCATCAGGTTTTGCTTTTGGAATTGGTTCTCGGGCAATTATGCTAATCGATGGCTTTCCCGTTTTAAGCGGTGATAACGGAGATATCAAAAGCGATGTGATTCCATTCCCATTAATTGAGCAAATTGAAGTTATAAAGGGTGCTGGTTCTGCATTATATGGTGCATCAGCTCTCGGTGGCGTAATTAATCTTGTAACACGTGATGCAAAAGACAGAGCCTATGTAACGATTAATTCACACACAGGAATTTACACAAAACCTAAATATAAAACTTGGCAATTTAGTGATAGATTACAAAGAGAAAGTGGTGTAAATTTTGGTTATTTGCAGCGATTTGGTCGATTTTGTGTTTGTATGGCAGTTAGTTATGTAAAAGATGACGGGTATCGATTTTACAATAAAGAAGAACGCTCGATGTTATATTTTAAATCTTCTTATTCTCTCACAGATTTCACAAATATATCTCTCAACTCGCAATATAGCCAAAGTTACCGTGATGACTGGGTTTATTGGCAAAGCTTAGATTATGCGACCCAACCACCAGCCAATACAGATTTAGATAATCAAATATTAACTAAAAAATATTTCGTAGGAATAGAATTAAAACATATAATTTCTGCAAATAACTTAATTACATTCAAGAATAGCATTTTCCGCACAGATTTGAAAAATCAGCTCAAAGGAGATGAGTTTCGCCAATCCGAAGCATCAACGTATAATACAGAGTTTCAGTTAAATTCAAAAATAAGCGAATTTTTGAATTTAACATCTGGCTTATCATATAGTTATAATCAAGTAAAAGCTAAAATTTATGGGAATCAATTTCAGAAAAATGTATCATTCTATTCGCAATTTGAAAATATACTTGGAGATTTAGTTCTAACATATGGCGGAAGATTTGATGCAGAGCAAACCGAAGGCATTCAGAGCGATTTAACCAAATCCAAGATTGAATTTTCACCCAAGGCAGGACTTGCTTATAAAACAGTTTATAACTCTACAGTAAGGTTATCTGTGGGTAAAGGTTTTCGACCAGCATCAATTGCCGAACGTTTTGCTTCGGTTTCTTTTCAAGGTTTTTCGGTTGTACGAAATCCAAAGTTAAAAAATGAAAAAAGCATTTCAATGGAGGTTGGTTATAATTTGCCAGGGAAAATTGAGGAAATCCCTGTAATTTTAGATGTATCTCTTTACAACAACGAACTTTATAATCTCTTCCGCTGTTAATTCTTCTGCGAATTTTGCATTAACTTCTTCGTACTCTCTAAGCAAATCAGCAATTTCTTGAACTCCTTCTGTAACAATGTCTTTTACAGTTGCATTATGATCCAAAATAGGTTCTTGTGGAAGATAACCTACGCTATACCCGGGAGAGAAAACTACTTGCCCATCATATTTTTGGTCTTCACCAGCGATAATTCGTAAAAGTGATGATTTACCTGAGCCATTAAGACCAATTATGCCAATTTTTGCTCCATAAAAAAACGATAGGTAAATGTCTTTTAAAACTTGTTTATTTGGTGGATATATTTTACTCACACCAATCATCGAAAATATTATTTTTTGTCGTCAACCATAAACTTTTTTAATTATTTTAAAATATAAATCAAACAAAAATAAGAAAAAATGCTATAAAAAATTCATTTAAACTAAAAATAACAAAAAAAGTTTGTTTATAATTATTTTATGAATTATTTTTGTATTCTAAATTTGTTCTTTACGTTATGGAGAGGTGGCCGAGTGGCTTAAGGCAACGGTTTGCTAAACCGTCGTAGGGTTTATAGCTCTACCGCGAGTTCGAATCTCGCCCTCTCCGCTTCCAGTTAAAAAACATCCTTTTAATTTAAAATTGTAAGTCTTAGAATTGTCATTTGATTTAACTAAATCACTTAATATTGTATCCAATAGAAAATACTATTTGACGTGTTTTGCCTAAATTACCGGGCACTTCCTGAACAGTTTGTATTTTTTTATTTGCTGTAATTACGATTTCGTTTG
>DAIPLL010000201.1:0-2188 GCA_036769265.1 Kapaibacterium sp. (SeqCode) | reverse complement strand
CCTTCGGGATAAGATTTAAGAGACAATAAATATCATAAGGAGCATCTGCAGGATGATTCCCAATGCTGTTATAATCAAATTAGCATAAACTATAATTTTAGTTATTGTCTTCAATGAGTAGCCTTTTTAGTTCGTTTAAAGCCGAAAAAACAGCTTTTTCGCGATTAATCTGACGGTTGTTCCCAAAATTAAATAGCTTTGCATAGGTGCCTTTGCTACTCGATAAGCCGATCCAAACAGTGCCAACGGGCTTTTCCTGAGAACCGCCAGTTGGTCCGGCAATGCCCGTAATGCTTATGCCATAGTTTGCATTGAAAATTTTCCGCACATTTTCAGCCATTTCGCAAGCTGTTTGCTCGCTTACAGCACCAAATTTTTTCAAGGTTTCTTCGTTTACACAAAGGCGATGGACTTTTGCCCAGTTTGAGTAGGTAATCTCGCCGCCGATAAAGTAATCGCTTGCACCGCTAATGGAGGTAATTTCTGCACCGAGCATACCGCCTGTGCAAGATTCAGCAACAGCCAAGGTTGCCTTCTTTGCTCTCAACAGTTCGCCAACGTAAGAATTTAAATCTTTGTTTTCAGAAGGCAATAAAAACACGCCGATTTTAGCTTTTAGAATGTTTTCAATTCTTTGCAAGTGTTCTTCTGCTTCTTGGAAACTGTTTGCTGTTGCTCCTATACGTAGCCGTACATCTTTTGAGGAGGGAAGGTAAGCAAGCATTTCGCCATCGTCAAGAAATTCTTTTTCGTTGCCAATAAGTTCGGCTAAATTTGCTTCGAAAATTCCAGAAGTATGTAATGTCTTGTATTTGACGATAGTTTCGTTTCTGCGGATTATCTCATCTTTAATCATTGGGATGACGGTGTCCATCATCATTTCTTTCATTTCATAAGGTACGCCCGGCAAAGAGATGTAATAAACACCGTTTTCGTGAAAAATCATTCCCGGTGCAGTGCCGTGCAAGTTTCTTATGGGTTTCGCTCGCATTGGTAAATATGCTTGATTTAATGAAATTTCTGGTATTGCACGGTTTCGTTTGCGATAAAATTCTTCGATATCTTTTGCTATCTCATCATTTTTTTCGAGCTTATCGCCAAAATATTCAATTAGCACAGGTTTTGTAATGTCATCACTTGTAGGACCGAGCCCGCCAGTGATAATTATAAAGTCCGATAATTTATTGAGAAAACTGAGCGAATCGATAAGTTTCTGTTTATCATCACTAACTGTGAGGTGGTGAATAATTTGGCAGCCAATTTCTGTGCAACGTTTTGCTATCCATTGTGCGTTTGTGTTCAGCACTTGACCAATACAAAGCTCATCACCAATAGATAAGATTGATACTTTAATCATACTTGCTATATTTTAATTATTGCAATAGAATATTTTTATAACGTTTTAAGCTCAAATGTAGTATTTTTCGGGCACGGAAAAGATTTGCCTTAACTGTGCCAAGCGGCATACCCAAACGTTTTGCGATTTGAGTATAATCGAGTTCTTCGATATGACGCAGCTTAATAATTTCTCGATATTTTTCTGGCAGTTCGTTGATAGCTTTATTGATTATCTCTTGCTTTTCTTGTTCGATAATTTTCGCATCAGCTGTTTTATCTTCGTCAGGTATTTCAATAAATGGCTCATCTTGTGAATTATTTCTATCGCAATGGATTGAGACAAAATGAAACTTCCGCCTGCGAATAAAATCTATGCAGTTATTTGATGCAATCCTATACAGCCACGATGAAAATGAATACTCAAATTTATAGCTTCGCAACGAAGCGAATGCTTTGATGAATGTTTCCTGCAATAAATCAGCGACATCATCATCATCTTTTATCATTTTGCGTATTAAATTTGCTACGATTTTGGAATATTTTTTCTCTAAAATCTTATAAGCTAACTCGTCATTGTTGTTCAAAATTCGAAGAATTTGCTCTCAATCTTCTTGATTTTTTTTTTGATTTATATCTTTTTTTCTTTCATCCATATTTAAAAATATCATATTTTTTTCAATTAATGAAATCTTTTTGATTATATTTTGTCTTTAAAATAATTTGCTGAAATATAATATTGTTTGTTTAATTGAGAAAGTGTTATGAGAAAATATATTCTGTTGTTATTTATTTTCGTTCTAAGCAACAAAGCATTTGCTGAAATAAATTTCGATATAACACCATCTAAAAT